>JANOGS010000293.1:0-11955 GCA_031414115.1 Novosphingobium sp.
ACCCCGATCCGCTCTGGCGAGGCGGCATTCTTCGTGCCGCTGGCCCGGTTGCGGGTTGAGGCGAGCACGCCCTCGGGCGGGCCACTGGTGCACGCCCAGACCTTCGTGGTCGGCGAGCTTCCCGAAGCCCCCGGCGCGGCGCTGCGTCCGTTTCGGCTCGATCTCGGCCCGCGCAACTACGCCCGGGTCGGCCAGCGCGCGGTCAGCTAGAATTTTTCCGATTGGCATCGGGTCATCACCGGCCCGCTCCCCCTCCCGACCACCCATATTGGACAATGGCCTGGGTGGTCGGGAGGGGGAGCGGGCCGGTGATGTCTACTCCGGAAAAACTCTAACCCGCCCGCCAGCGCAGCGACATGCAGGTAAGCCCGGCGTCGATTTTGGCAATCTCGGTATTGGCCAAGGTCACCACATTGGCGGCGCGGCCGCTCAGCAAATCGGCAATCCCCGGATAGCCTTGCCCGACCAGCAAGGTATCGCGCACCCGCAGGACATTGGCCCCGCCCGCTTCGCCCGCCGGCGCTTCGAGGATACGGTACCCGGCGAAGATCCCGCTGGCGGCAAGCGGGGCGGTGGCAAGCACGGTTTGCTCGTCAATCAACGAACTGGCGGTCTTCAAATGCAGGACTCCCGGCGGCGGCGCGACGATCTGCGTCCGGTAGCCGAGCCGGCCGAGCAGCCGCGCGAGCGCTTCCGCCCCGGTCCGGTCGGTGCGGGCCGAAAGGCCAATGAACACCCGGTCCGGCATCACCATTACATCGCCGCCATCGGCGTGGCCCGCAGAAAGTTCCAGCACCTGCTCAAAACGCGAAGCAAGCTCGCCGCGCAGGTACTCACCCTCGTCGGCGCGGGACGCCGCCCCGGGCCGCAGCACGATTGCGCCCTCCGGGAAAACCAGCGCCGGATCCTCGACAAACATCGAGTCGGGGTGGCTTTCCGACTGATCGAGCACGGTAACGTCGAGCCCAGCTGCTGCAAGCGCCGCTGCATAGGCATCATGCTCAGCCAGCAGACCAGCGAAGTCCGGATCGGGGCCGCCGCCCGCGCGCAGCCCCTTGACCGCGCTCAGCCCCGGGCGACGCAGCAGGGCGTGGGTGAAATCAAAGCTGCGCGCCATGCCTGCCTCATGCACCAAGGGCGAGGCGCGTTTCTGCACCCCGCCCCTTGGTAGCAGTTGGGATCAGGCGATTCCAGCCATCCGGCCAATGAAGATCAACAGCAACGCGCCCAGCAGCGAATACAAGAAGCCGGCCGGCTTCAGCTTGGTGCCGGGTTCACCATCGCGCATGCTGCCAAGGAAACCGGCAAGCAACGAGCCGGCCACGCCCAGCACCGCGCTCATGATCCAGCCCAATTCAACCGGGCCGGGGTAAATGAACCGGGCCAGGATGCCCACGATAAGGCCGACCACGGCCATGCTGATATATTGCATCATGCTTCCCCTCTTATTGCGACCTTGCCGAATGAAAGCCGACGAGGCTGGCCGCAGGCGACACCAGCAAGCGCAACAAGTCAAGGCTCTACGACGAGGATGCAGTCAGCCGCAGTCGCCGATCCGCTCGGTGGTCATGGTCTGCTCAAGGTGCATGCCGCTGCCGCCCGGCCCATCCATGTCAACCTTGGCCGCAACCTTCGAGCCGGTTGCGCTATAGGTGCCCTGCGAGCTGGCGCGCATCGTCATGCCCTGGCCGGCCTGGCAGCTGAACACCGAATCGACCTTGCCACCGCGCGCGTTGAAGCTCTCGAACTTGCACTGGCCTTTGCCCATGTGCTCTTTCATCGCTTCCACGCCTTTGGCAGCGCTTTCGGGGGTGATGCAATGCTCGCTGGCGGTGGTCTTGCTCATCGCCGCTTTCATCTGCTCCGCCACGCCTGCGGGCATGCCAGGGATCTCGATCTTCTGAAAAGCGATGGTGGTGCGGTACTTGCCAGGCTCAAACCGGAAGGCCATTTCCGCCGCGGCACGCACCGGATCGCCGCCGGTCGCTGCCTGCTGTTGCGGTTCGGACTTGCCGCAACCGGATAGCGTCACCGCGCCAAAGGCGGTCATCGTCAGGAAAAGGGACTTGCGCATCATCGGCCGACTCCTGCGAGATTGAAGAGGGAGCCAGCCTAGCAAGTGACCGTCGGCGCGCAAGGCCGGCGCGGCGAAGCGGCGTTTGAGCGAAGCATTCCTTCAGTGCATCGCGGTGGGCCAATTTGGCATTTCCCTGATCTGGCGCCTGGGCCTAATTAGGCTGTCATGCGCGATGAATTCTATTCGCGGGTGCGCGGCACCCTTGGTGAGATCGAGAGCCAAGGCCTGACCAAGCGTGAGCGCCCGCTAACTTCGCCCCAGGCTCCGGAAATCCGCGTTGCCACACCCACAGGGGAAGTCAGCGCGATCAACTTCTGCGCCAACAACTACCTCGGCCTGGCCGACGATCCCTCACTGGTCAAGGCCGCCAGCGTGGCGATGGAACGGTATGGCTTCGGCATGGCCTCAGTTCGATTTATCTGCGGCACACATGCGCTCCACCGCGAGCTGGAAGCGGCCATCGCAGGGTTCTTCGGCTACGACGACGCAATCACCTTTGCAGCCTGTTTCGATGCCAACGGCGCGGTGTTTGAGCCGCTGTTCGACGAGGAAGACGCGATCATTTCAGACTCGCTCAACCACGCTTCGATCATCGACGGGGTGCGGTTGTGCAAGGCCCGGCGCTATCGCTTCGAGAACAGCGACATGGCCGATCTCGAGCGGCAATTGCAGCAGGCCGACGCCGACGGCGCCCGGGCCAGGCTGATCGTTACGGACGGGGTCTTCTCGATGGACGGCTACATAGCCAGGCTGCCCGAGATCTGCGATCTGGCCGACAAGTACGGCGCGTTGGTCATGGTCGATGATTGCCATGCCGCCGGGTTCATGGGAGCGAACGGGCGCGGCACGCCAGAACATTGCGGAGTTGAAGGACGGATTGATATTGTCACCGGAACGCTTGGAAAGGCGCTGGGCGGGGGCATGGGCGGCTATATCTGCGCCAAGCAGGAAGTAGTCAACCTGCTGCGCCAGCGCGCGCGGCCCTACCTGTTCTCCAATGCGCTAGCCCCGGGACTGGTCGGGGCGAGCCTCAAGGTTTTTGAACTGCTCGGTGCGGGCGGCAAGCGGCGCGAGCAGCTATTCGCCAATGCCAGCCGATTCCGCGCTGGAATGAGCGCAGCGGGCTTCGAGCTCAAGCCCGGCGAGCATCCAATCATTCCGGTGATGCTGGGTGATGCCCGGCTGGCGCAGCAAATCGCCGCCGATCTGCTGATCGAGGGGATCTACGTCACCGGTTTCTCCTTCCCGGTGGTGCCGCGCGGACAGGCGCGGATCCGCACCCAGATGAGCGCCGCCCACAGCTTTAGCCACATTGATCGGGCCGTCGCCGCCTTCACCAAGGTCGGTCGGACCCACGGAGTGATTTGACGATGACCGCCACCATGCCTGCGCTGATCAAGGCGCGCCCCGAACCTGGTATCTGGCTGCAGGACAACCCGGTGCCCGAGCCCGGCCCTGACGAAGTGCTGATCAAGGTCCAACGCACCGCGATCTGCGGCACCGATATCCACATCTACAACTGGGACGAATGGGCGCAGCGGACCATCCCGGTGCCGATGATCGTCGGCCACGAGTTTGGCGGTGAGATCGCCGCGATCGGCAGCAACGTGCGCCGCCCGCTCAAACTGGGCCAGCGGGTTTCGGGCGAGGGACACCTGATCGGCGAGAAGAGCCGGGCGGTGCGCGCCGGGCACTTCCATCTCGATCCCGAGACGGAAGGGGTCGGGGTCAACCGCCCCGGCGCTTTTGCGCGCTACCTGTGCATTCCGGCCTTCAACGTGATTGCCCTGCCCGATCATGTCGACATGGACGTCGCGGCGCTGCTCGATCCGCTCGGCAATGCGGTCCACACCGCGCTTGCCTTCGACCTGATCGGCGAGGATGTGCTGATCACGGGGGCCGGTCCGATCGGGATCATGGCCGCAGCAGTCGCCCGTCATGTCGGCGCGCGCCATGTCGTGATTACCGACATCAACCCCTACCGCCTCGAACTGGCGGGCAAGATCGCGGACTGCCTGCCGATCAATGTCGCTGAAGAAGAACTCCCCGCGGTTCGCGCTCGCCTCGGCATGACCGAAGGCTTCGACGTGGCGATGGAAATGTCGGGCGCGGCCAGCGCGATCGATCAGATCGTCGACAACATGGTGATGGGCGGCAAAGTCGCCATGCTCGGCTTCCCGTCGGGCCGGACCGAGATCGAATGGAGCCGGATCGTGTTCAAGGCGCTGACGATCAAAGCAATCTATGGCCGCGAGATGTTTGAGACCTGGTACAAGATGCTCGCCATGCTGGGATCGGGGCTCGATGTTTCAGGGATCATTACCCATCGCTTTGCCTACACCGATTTCCAGACCGGGTTCGATGCGATGCGCTCGGGCAAATCGGGGAAAGTGATTCTCGACTGGAATGCGGCTGGCTAGCTCCGCAGATTCGGCCCGCCTTGCCGTAGCGTCACGCATTTCGTCCTTGCGAGATGCGCAAAATGGCGCACAAATGGCCCGGTTTTTCAAGGATTCGAGAGAGGATTGTCATGGACCTGGAGTTCAGCCCGGAAGAGATTGCCTTTCGTCAGGAAGTGCAGACCTTCATCGCCGAGAACTATCCCGCCGAGCTGCGCGGCAAGCAGGACGAAGGCGACGAGCTGGAGAAGGAGGATTTCCTCTCGTGGCACCGGATCCTCGCACGCAAGGGCTGGATCGCTCCGGCCTGGCCGGTCGAATATGGCGGCCCCGGATGGACCGCGACCCAGCGCTTCATCTGGTCAGAGGAAACCGCCCGCGCCGATTGCATCCGGATCATGCCGTTCGGCGTGACCATGGTCGGCCCGGTGATCTATACCTTCGGTACGCCCGAGCAGAAGGCCCACTTCCTGCCCCGGATCCTCTCGGGCGAGGATTGGTGGTGTCAGGGCTATTCCGAACCCGGCGCCGGCTCCGACCTTGCCAGCTTGCGCACCCGCGCGGTGCAGGACGGCGATGACTATGTGGTCAACGGCCAGAAGACCTGGACCACCATGGCCCAGCACGCCGATTGGGGCTTCTTCCTGGTTCGCACCGATCTCAATCCCGAAACCAAGCAGCAGGAAGGGATCAGCTTCCTGCTGATCGACATGAAGAGCCCCGGCATCACCGTGCGCCCGATCATCACGCTGGGCGGTGAGCACGAAGTCAACGAGGTGTTCCTCGAAGACGTGCGGGTGCCGGTGGCAAACCGCGTGTTCGAGGAGAACAAGGGCTGGACCTGCGCCAAGTTCTTGCTCGCCCACGAGCGCACCGGAATTGCTGGCGTCGCGGGTTCCAAGCGCGGGGTTGAGCGGATCAAGTCGATCGCCCTGACCGAGCTGGACGGCGATCGTCCGTTGCTGGCCAACCCGTTCTTCCGCCGCAAAGTCGCCGAGCTGGAAATGGACCTGACCGCGCTTGAATTTACCGAGCTGCGCACCCTGGCTGGCGAGGCCGCAGGCAAGGGCCCGGGGCCGGAAAGCTCCTTGCTCAAGATCAAGGGTTCGGAAATCCAGCAGCGCCTGACCGAACTCGCGCTCGAAGCCGCCGGGCATTACGGCGCACCCTATTTCCGCGGCTTTGGCGAAGGCGACAACGAGCATCCGATCGGCCCCGACTGGGCGCACCGCACCGCCCCCACTTATTACAACGCCCGCAAGACCACGATCTACGGCGGCTCGAACGAAGTGCAGCGCGGGATTATCGCCAAGCTGGTTCTTGGTCTCTAAGGAATTTACCAAAATGGATCTCGCCTACACCGAAACCCAGGACATGCTGCGCGACACCCTGGCGCGCTTCCTGGCCGACGCTTATGGCTTTGAAGCCCGCAAGCAGATGATCGGCAGCGCCGAGGGCCGTGATCCCGGAATCTGGCGCGCGATCGCCAGCGAGCTGGGCTTGACCGGCGCGCCCTTTGCCGAAGAGCACGGGGGCCTGGGCGGCGGCGCGCTGGAAAACCTGATCATGATGGAGGAACTGGGCAAGGTCATCGCGATCGAGCCGTGGCTGCCCACCGTTGTGGTCGGCGGCGGCGCGCTCAAGGCCGCGGGCGGGCCCAAGGCCGCCGAAGTGATCCCGCAGATCATCAGCGGCGAGGCGATCATCGCCTTTGCCTATGCCGAGCCGCAGGGCCGCTACAACCTCGCCGATATCGGCACTTCGGCCAAGGCGGATGGCGCCGGCTATGTGCTGAACGGCCACAAGGCGGTGGTCTATGCCGCGCCCTGGGCCACCCACCTGCTGGTTACCGCGCGCACCGGTGGCAGCCGCCGCGAGCGGGCCGGGGTCGAACTGTTCCTGATCGATGCCGAGGCTAAGGGCCTGACTCGCCGCGATTATCCTACAGTTGACGGCTCCCGCGCCTCGGAAGTCTACTTCGAGAATGTCGCGGTGCCCGGCGACGCCTTGCTTCCCGGCGGGATCGATCTGATCGAGCGGCTTGGCGACGAGGCAACCATGGCGGTCTGCGCCGAGGGCGCCGGGATTGCCCGCAAGCTGGTCGACGGCACGGTGGAATATACCAAGCAACGCAAGCAGTTCGGCCAGCCGATCGCCAAATTCCAGGTGCTTGCACACCGGATGAGCGACATGTTCTGTGAAATGGAACAGATCGCCTCAATGGCACTCATGGGCACACTAAAGCTCGACGAGGCGCCAGCAGAGCGCATGGCCGCCGTCAGCCTGGCCAAGGCCAAGGTTGCGCGCTGCCTCAAGTTCGTCGGCCAGAACGCGATCCAGACCCACGGCGGGATCGGCATCACCATGGAGCTGGCGATCGGCCACTACTTCAAGCGCGCGACGATGATCGAGAACCAGTTCGGCAGCGCCGACCACCACCTCGAACGCTATGAGGCGCTGACCCTTCCGGTCTAGCCCGAGCTTCCGCCAAATGTCCGGTTGACCGAAAAGGTCACCGCGACATGGCTGTTGCGCCGACGGAATTCGTTGACAACGGGCTCGGTCGCAGTGCGGTTGGGGTCGAAGAACTGGCGAGAACGTTCCCCTGCGGTGCCGATCAGGTTGTCGAAATCGAGCCGCATGGTGGTGCGCTTCTCCGGCCGAAATTCGACGAAGGCGATGACGAAGGGCTGGCTGTTGAAATTGCTGTCGATCTCGTCGGTCCGGAAAAAGCTGAAGGGGGCACGATCGAACAGGGTGGCGCCATAGGACCACTTGCCCAGATCGCGGCGCAGTTCCAGTTCATAGTTCCACTTCGGCCAGAAGCCGCTCCACGCCCGGTTCGTTCCGCTCAGCGGATCGCGCACAGAGGTTTCCTGCAGCGTGCCTTCGAAACGCAGCCGGGTCGCCTTGATCCCCAGCTTGTCGAGCGGCGCATCAAAGGTCGCCCGGACGAACTTGCGCTTGCCGCTGCCGATGTTTCCAGGGGCGTCGAAGCCCTCTTCGGTGAGGATCCGGTCCTGCAGCTGGCTGACCCAGTCGTGCCCCAGCTCTAGCTTGATCTGGCCTTGCCCCAGCACCGGCCGATCGATCGTCAGCCGCGCTTCCCAGCTGCTCTGCGGCAGCAGGTCGGCGTTGCCGCCATTGACCCGGTCGTTGGCGAGTTCGGCCGAAGAGATGAAGTCATAGAAATCGAGCTGGGCAGCCTCGCGGCGCAGCACCGCCTGGACGTGCCAGCCGTTCTTGCCCTTCCAGTCGAGTGTGACGCTGGGCTTGAGGAACTGCAGCGAGCGATCGGCCGCAGTATCGCCGCGCACCTTGAGCTTGGACGTCTCGAAGGCCAGCGCGGTATCAAGCCGCAGCGAGGAGGTCAGCGGCCGCCCGAGATTGAGGTAGGTCTCGGTGCGGACCTCGTCGACCGTCGCCCGGTCGATCGGCAGGTCGATCCGGGTGCGGGTCCCGCCCGGGCCGATCAGGAACAGCTCGGTGGCGTTCTCCAGCTTGTTGTAGGCTGCCTCGCTGCCGATCTCCGCAGCAAAGTCGGCGATTCTGGGGTGCGACCAGCTGAGCCGGCCCAGCACCTCGTCATAGCGCGCATCCTGGAACTGCTCGAACCCGCCGATGGTCTCTCCGGCGACACGGTTGTAGCTTGAATCAAAGTTGTCGCGATCGCGCCGGTTGGCCAGCGCGACCAGCTTGATCGCCCCCCCGCCGAGCGGCCGGGCGAAATCCCCGCCCAGTTCGTAGGCGGTGTTGCGATAGTCCTGCTCGAGCCGGTCGTCGCGCAGCGGGCCGACCGCCGGAGTGACACGGTTGGTCTGGAACAGGCTGAACCGGCTTGGCGCATAGCGCAGGTTGAGATGGGCCGACTGGTTGGCGCCGCCCTCGTTTGACCAGCTCGCCGAGAAGAACGGGTCGTAGTTGCTGATGTCATTGACCTTGTCGCGCAGTTCCAGCCGGGCTCCGTCGCTGGCCCGGGTAATGTCGTCAAAGCCCACCTCGACATCCTTGTCGCGCCCGGTCCCCGCCGACAGGTTGAAGCTGGACGATCCGGTGCGGATCAGCGCCGATGTTTCAAGATTGGGAAAGGCCGAACCTTCGTGGAGCCGCGCGAGCGAGGCCTTGACGTTGCCATCAACCCCGCCCTCCTGGCTCAGCACGACGTTGAGCACCTGGCTCTTGCCGGCATAGTCCGAGCCGTAGAGGTTGCCCGAGCCAACCTCTACCCGCACCACCCGCCGTGCCGGAATCCGCGCCAGCATATCCGCCAGAGTTTCCGCCTTCGACGACGGTCGCGCGCCGTTGAGCACCACATTGCCCGCCGTCCCGCTGAAGCCGCGGACCTCTTCGTCGGTCTCCTCGAGCAGGAAACCGGGCACCTGGCGAACGATATCGAGCGCAGTGGAAGGGGCATATTGCGCAAAAAACGCCGCTTCGTAGACCGTCGTCCGCGGTGCCTCGGCCCCCGGCGGCGCGGCGACATCGGCCAAGGCGGCGCCCGGCCAGGCAAGCACGGCGAGCAGGGCGGCGGCGGTGAAGGTCCTCATCGCGGTGCTCGTCTGCCTGCCCGCTGCGCCGGTCCATTGCGGATCGACCAAGAGTCATCGCGCGCCGATCAAGCGCCGCTGATGTTGTTGGTCAGGTTTCCCGGTCA
The DNA here is from genome assembly GCA_031414115.1 of Novosphingobium sp. Lineage (GTDB taxonomy): Bacteria > Pseudomonadota > Alphaproteobacteria > Sphingomonadales > Sphingomonadaceae > Novosphingobium. The sequence continues at coordinate 9,131 of JANOGS010000293.1, forward strand.
CGCATTCCTTGCCATCAGCCCACCATCAACCGGAATCACCGCCCCGGTGATATAGCTCGCCGCCGGCAGGCACAGGCTCAGCGTCATGTGCGCCACCTCCTCGGGCCGGCCATAGCGGCGCAGCGCGGTGCGGCGCCGGGCATAGACCGCCTTGTCGGCATCGGGGACCTTGTCGGTCATGCCGGTCATGATCGGCCCCGGGCAGATGCAGTTGACGGTGATCCCCTCCTTGCCGAGCTCGACCGCGAGCGAGCGGGTCAGGCCGGTCACCCCTGCCTTGGCCGCAGAGTAGGGGCTGCTGTGCGCGGTCGCGCCCAGCGCCTCGGTGCTGGCAATGTTGACGATGCGGGGGCTGGCCGAGCGCCGCAGATGCGGCAGCGCGGCGCGGATCAGCCGCTGGTGCGAAGTCAGCAGCACTGCCACCGAGCGATCCCAGGTTTCGTCGTAATCGTCGGCATCAATGGCGCGCGGCAAGCTGATCCCGGCATTGTTGATCACGATGTCGAGCCCGCCGAAATGTGCTGCGACCTCTTCGACCACACTGCGGATCGCCGCGCCGTCGCTGACATCAAGCGCCCAGGCCCGCGCCGAATGCCCGCCGGCGCGCAAGCCCTCGGCGATCGCCTCGATCGGAGTGCCCGCCAGATCGGTCACCGCCACCTGGGCTCCCTCAGCAGCGAAGACCGCGGCGGTCGCTCGCCCCATCCCGCTTCCCGCGCCGGTCACCAGCACGGTCAGTCCCGCTACCGATCGGCTTAACCCTTCAGTCATTGCACGTCTCCCAGGCCCAGCCCTGGCGAGACTGTGCATTCGCGTTTCCAGCTTGTCGAGACCGGCGTGGTCCGTGCCGTCACTTCTTGGCGGGTGCGGTTGCCTTGCTCTCGGGCTCCGCCCCTGTTTTCAGCGCGGCATTGGACGCGGCGAGCAGTTCAGCGGTCTGGCTTTTGAGGGACTGCAGCCGCGACAGGCTTGACTTCAGATCGCCGAGTTCGCTGGCAGCAGCGGACTGCGCCGCAAGCCGGTCTGCTTCAGCGGCGAGGGCCCGCGAACGGGCGGCGTTGTCCTTGCGCAATTTGTAGGACTGGCGTTTGGCATTGGAAGCGAACAGGCCAGGCTTCTCGATCGTCGCAAGCCCGGCAACCTGGCCTGAAAGGCGGCCAACTTCCGTCCGCGCGTTCTCGATCTCTACGCGCGAGCGAGCCAGGCGCTCTTTCACCTTGCCGACTTCGGCCTCGGCCGCGCGGGCCGAAGCAATCGCCGGTGCAACTGACAAAGCGGCAAGCTTGGCGTAGGCGGTTACTGCGGCGCGCGCCGCAACCAGTGATTTCATCGCGTCGGGTGCCCGTCCCGAATTGGCAGCCAGGGTAGTGACATCGGCACTGGCGCCGCGCGCCTTGTTAAGGGCCCGATCGACGATCGCCGCACCATCAGGCGTCAGTCCGCGCCGGGCCGCGCCGGCTTGCTGCTGCTGGCTCTTGAACCAGCGATCGGCGTCAACCGAGAGCGCTCCGCCCTGTTGCCGCGCGAGATCCGCGGCAAGAGTGTTGATTTGTGCCGTGAGCGCAGCATTCGCAGGCTGGCTGGCGCTTTGCGCGAGCAACGTCGCCAGCTGCTGTTGACCAGCTTCCAGCGCCACCAATTCGCCTTGCGGGCGCCGGGCGCTGCGCGATGCGGCAATCACTGCGGTCAGTGCCCCGGCCAGCGGCTGGTCAGCCGCGATGATCGGCGCGGTAGTTCCGCTGGGCGCGGCAAGGCTGGCATCGGCCATCACCGCGATTGGAACTGCGGCGGCACTCCCCGCTGCATTGTCGCTCTTGCTGCCACCAAACCAGAAGAACCCGCCGATGCCCGCCAGCACGATTGCTCCGGCAAAGGCGGCGGCGCGCGGCAGGGCAAGGCTGCGTCCGGTGCCGGCCTGAACCGCGCTATCGTTTACCGCCGGACCTGACCTGTCTTCCCCCGTTGCAGGCCGGACCGGGTCGCTGATCAGGTAGGCGTCGTCCGGCTTCGAACCATTGTTCCCGGTGAGCGGCAGCGCACTTCTATCGCCATCCCGGTCTTTGCCGCGACCAATTGTGGCTGCCTTCGGCTTGGCGGTCTTGAGCGGAATGGCGATGGATTCGGTGGGGGATGCGTCCGCAGGTTCAGGTGCTTCGCCAGCACCAGAAACAGCCGCAACTGCCACTGCCGGAACTTCCTCCGTTGCCGCCACAGGTGCTGCTGCTGCCGGCTCCAGCAGCGCGGCAGCGGCGTGGGCGGTTGCCATGACCGGATCAGCGACCGGTTGCTGTTCGCCAACCAAGACCGCTTCGCGAGGTTCGGGCAGGTCCGTGGACGTCGCGGCCGTGCCATCGCTAGCCAGCCACAAGCGCCGCAGGGTTGCAACGTGTCCGGCGGCAAAATCACGGAGGTGCTCGTTACGCTCGATCTGCCAGACATGCTGGTCAAGCGGCATCGCTGCCTCCGCCGAGCGGATAAAACACGTAATTCTTATAGCATCACTTACTCTTTAAGTGAGCAACAACATTTGTTAGATGAATTATGCTTGGGCTTGACTAAGATCGCACCCAGTTTAGATAATGCCTTATGGTTGAAAATTGGAAACAGTGTGGAATTTTGCACTTATCACAGTTATAAAAACAATCAAGAAAATATTAAATTAAGCAGCGAGTTAAAACAACTAGATCCTCGTTTTGGGGCACTGGGTTGTGCCGTAAAGCTAAAAAAACGGTGTCTGAGTGAAGATGGGGCTTTTATGCGCGGTTGCATCGCTATTCGTTTAAAGTCATCGCATACAGGGATAGTGAGCTCTGTGAATGTTGGCG
>JANOGS010000294.1:0-6003 GCA_031414115.1 Novosphingobium sp.
CTGGCGCTGCGACGCGGGCGAACTGGCCCCGCTCGCCGACCATCCCGAGGACATCTACTGCGCGATGGTCATGGCGCTGCGCGACTATGTGAACCGCAACCGGTTCCCCGGGGTGGTGCTGGGTTTGTCGGGCGGGATCGATTCGGCAATCTGCGCCGCGATCGCCGCCGATGCGCTGGGGCCGGAGCGGGTGTGGTGTGTGATGATGCCGAGCCGCTTCACCGGCCAGCTCAGTCTCGATCTGGCGGCGGAATGCGCGAAGATGATCGGCTGCCGGCTCGATACGATCCCGATCAATCCGGCGGTCATCGCCTTCGACGCGATGCTCGCCGGCAGCTTCGCCGACAAGGACGTCGATATCACCGAGGAGAACGTCCAGTCGCGGATCAGGGGCGTCACCCTGATGGCGCTCTCCAACAAGTTCGGGCCGATGCTGCTGACCACCGGCAACAAGAGCGAGATGAGTGTCGGTTACGCGACGATCTATGGCGATATGGCGGGTGGCTACAACCCGCTGAAAGACGCCTACAAGATGACCGTCTTCGCGATCAGCAAGTGGCGCAACCAGCACAAGCCCAAGATCGGGCTTGGCCCGGACGGTCCGGTGATGCCCGAGGGGATCATCACCCGGCCGCCCAGCGCCGAACTCCGCCCCGACCAGAGGGACGAGGATTCGCTGCCGCCCTATGCCACGCTCGACGGCATCCTGCTCGGCCTCGTCGAACACGAAAAGAGTGTCGACCAGCTCGTCGCCGAGGGTTTCGCTCGCGACACCGTGGTCCGGATCGAACGCCTGCTCCACCTCGCCGAATACAAGCGCCGCCAGGCCCCGCCGGGGGTCAAGCTGGGGACACGGAACTTCGGGCGGGATCGGCGCTATCCGATTACCCATGCGTTCCGTTCGGCATGAGGGCGCTAGCGTTCTTGACTGTGGCGCTGCTGGCGGCCTGTTCTGGCCAGGCGCCATCGGGCGAGCCTAGCCAGGCGGCAAGTGGAACCGAGCCCACGGCGCCCACGATTCCCGCGCCAACCACGCTGGCTGGCGAGTGGAAGGTCGCCGGGATCGATGGTCAGGATCCGAACGAGTCCTACGGCATCGCCCTGAGCGCAAGTGACGACAAGATCTGGTGGGAGTCCCGCTGCGCCGGGATGGCCCGCGGCTATTCGATCAAGGGTTCGGCCATAACAGTCGATAGAGCACCCTTGCTCGGTCCGCCGCCGCCGCCCGGAATCCTGCCGCCGGTCTGTGCGATAGGCCTGCCGCCGCGTTTGCTCGATGTCGTGCGCGCGCTCGATGCGGCAACACATGTCCGACGCACTCCATCCAACGGCATCGAGATCAGCGGCGGCGGGCACTCGCTGCTGCTGTTCTCGCAATAACGACCAAGTCTGGAGCGCATGGCAACAAGAATGCGGGTTGCATCTTGTATCGTTACGAGATATAAGCGCACATGATCATCGGTTTCCGGCACAAAGGCCTTAGGCTGCTGTTTGAAACTGGATCAGCGAAAGGGGTCAATCCCGACCATAGGCAGAAACTATCGAGCATCCTGGCAGCGCTGGATGTCGCGACCGTTCCCGAAGAACTGGCGCTGCCGTCGTACCGACTGCACCTACTCCAGGGGACACTAAAAGGACATTGGTCGATCTGGGTCAACGGCAACTGGCGCGTGACGTTTCGGTTCGTGGGCTCCGATGTCGAGCTTGTCGACTACCAGGATTATCATTGAGGAAGACCTTGCCATGATGAAGCTCCCCCCTCACCCCGGTCTTATGCTCCGCAGCGATGTGCTCGATCCTTTGGGTCTGGGCGTCACCCAGGCGGCGCAGAAGCTGGGGATGTCGCGTGTAGCGCTGTCGCGGGTGGTCAACGGCCGTGCCGGAATCAGCCCGGAACTGGCGATCCGGCTTGAACAGGCTGGTGTCAGTACCGCCCGGTTCTGGATCAACCTTCAGGCCAACTATGATCTTGCTCAGGCCCGGACCAAGAAGCTGCCGCACGTCGAGAGCCTGGCGGCTTGATCCGAAACCTATCCAAGCCATGACCGTCACCACCCGCTTCGCCCCCTCGCCCACCGGCACACTGCACGTCGGCAATGTCCGCGCCGCGCTGCACAACTGGCTGCTGGCGAAACAGCAGGGCGGGCGGTTCCTGCTGCGGATCGACGATACCGATGGCGAGCGCAGCCGCGAGGAATACGTGGCGTCGATCAAGGCCGATCTGGAGTGGCTGGGGCTGCATTGGGACGGCGAAGAGCGGCAGTCGGCGCGGTTCGGGCTCTATGAGGCGGAGTTCGCGAAGCTGGTCGCTTCAGGGCGGGTCTACCGCTGTTACGAGACCGCGCAGGAACTCGATCTGAAACGCAAGGTCCTGCTCAGTCGCGGGCTGCCACCGATCTACGACCGCGCAGCGCTGGCACTAAGCGAGGCAGATCATGCCGCCAGGGCTGCCGCGGGAGAGCAGCCGCACTGGCGGTTCCTGCTGAACCGCGACACCCCGATCGAATGGCTGGACGGCATCCGCAGCGCCCAGCACTTCGATCCGGCCAAGATGAGCGACCCGGTGGTGCGCCGCGCCGATGGCTCGTGGCTCTACCTCCTCCCCTCGGTGATCGACGATATCGCCATGGGCATCAGCGACGTGCTGCGCGGCGAGGACCACGTTTCCAACACCGCCACCCAGGTGCAGATGTTCGCGGCGCTGGATGCTGCACCGCCGCGCTTCGCCCATGAGGCGCTGCTGACCGGAACCGAGGGCAAGCTGTCCAAGCGGCTCGGCTCGCTGGGCATGGCGCATCTCCGCGATGAGGGACTCGAGCCCGAGGCGCTGGTCGCGCTGCTGGCCCGGCTTGGCACGTCCGATCCGGTCGATCCTGCGCTCGATGCCGCAGCGCTGGCGACGAGCTTCAATCTCGCCCACTTCGGCCGCGCTCCGGCGCGCTTCGACGAGGCCGAGCTGCACCGGGTCAACGCCGCGCTGGTCCACCGCCTGCCGTTCGGCCGGGTTTCAAGCCTGCTGCCTGCCGGCATGGACGAGACTGCCTGGGAGGCGATCCGCCCCAACCTGGAGCACATCGGCGAAGCGGCAGAGTGGTGGCAAGTGGTGACCGGGCCGGTCGCGGCTCCCGCGCTGGAGGCGGAGGACAAGGCCTTCCTGGCTCAGGCCGTCGCGGCGCTCGAAACCACCGGCGCCGACTGGCCCGCACTCACCGCCGCGCTCAAGGAAACCACCGGGCGCAAGGGCAAGCCGCTGTTCCTGCCGCTGCGCTTGGGCCTGACTGGCATGGATCACGGCCCCGACATGGCCGCGCTGTTGCCGCTGATCGGGGCTGAGGCGGCATTGCAACGACTGCGCGCCGCAATCTAACGCTTGGTGCAGTAAAGGTAGCTCTGGCGCCGGGTGTAGAGTGCATCGTCGGGCGCGTGCATTCCGGTCTTGTCGACCACCCGTACCAGGTAGCCAAGTCCCTGAAGCCAACCGACCAGCTCGCGCGGATCGTCACCTGCCGCGCTGAGAAATTCCGGCGTGAATTCGAACACCAGGTCGGGCGCTTCGGTACGCCGCAACAGGCCTTCAGCCCCGCGCAAGGCCTTGGCTTCCCAGCCCTCGATATCGAGCTTGATCAACCGCAGCGGCCCTTCGGCCAGCACCTGATCAAGTCGGATCAGCGGTACGCTGTCACCGCCGCCATCGGCTAGTTCGACCCCGTCAGCCCCGGCATTGCCGGCCTCGCGCGGGGCGATCCGGGCGTGACCCGCTTGCTCGCCCACAGCCAGGCAATGCGGCACAACCTGGGCGAACGCGTTGAGCGCAAGGTTATCCTGAAGCAGCGCGAAGGTATCGCGGTTGGCCTCAAAGCTGTGAACCTCCCCCGCTGGCCCGACCAGCCGCGCGGCAAGCAAGCTGAACCAGCCAACATTGGCACCGACATCGGCAACCCGGTCGCCAGGGCGCAGAATCGCGCCGAACAGCGCAGTTTCCAGCGGTTCCCACTCGCCCTGGCAATAGATCGCGCGGTCGACCAGCTGGCGCAGATCGAGGCTCATCGCAAAGCCGTGTCGGGTAGCGACCGTGCGACGCTGCGCCGGCAGTTCGCCGGCTTCGAACAGTCGCGCCGCGAACGAGCCGATACGCCAACGCCCGCGCTCGAACGGTGCGGCACGGCAGCCCGCCGCTAGAATGGTGGCAAAAAGTTCTCGCATGACCCTGTTGCCGCTGCCCTAGCACAGCCCCACGAACATCAAGGAAATTTCGCGATTGCCCGTGTCAGGGCATTTACATTGCACTGCAGCACGGATAGGGGCGCGCTCCATGTCCATAATGCCGGCCATTACCATTACCACCAAACCGACCGCAACGGCGGGTCCGGTTGTGGCGGTGCGCGGCTAAGGCACCCGGACAACCCGCCCCGCTGGCGAGCAGGCGGGGCTTTCCATACCGGACACCAACCCTCGCGCTGCTCTCCCCCAACAGGAGTTGCAATGATGGTTACGAGGTTTGCACAGGGTCAGAGGCTCAACGTCGGCGTGGTCGGCGCAACTGGCCTCGTCGGCACGATGATCCGCGAGATCCTCACCGAACGCGGCTTCCCGGTCGGCCAGCTACGGCTGTTCGCCTCGGTGCGGTCGGCGGGCAAAGTGCTCGACGGCGTAGCTGTCGAAGACGCCGCGACTGCGGATTTCTCCGGCCTTGATGTGGTGCTTTTTTCAGCCGGTGGCTCAACCTCAAAGGCGCTCGCGCCCAAGGTTGCCGCAGCAGGCGCGATCGTGATCGACAACTCCTCGGCCTGGCGTTCGGATCCGCAAGTGCCGCTGGTGGTCTCCGAAGTGAACCCCCACGCGCTCGCCGATCTGCCCAAGGGGATCGTCGCCAACCCCAACTGCACCACCATGGCGGCGATGCCGGTGTTGAAGCCGCTCCACGCCGAGGCCGGGCTCAAGCGGCTGACCATATCGACCTATCAGGCGGTTTCGGGCGGCGGGCTGGAAGGCATAGAGGTGCTCGCCCGCCAGCTGACGCAGGTGGGTGACCGGGCGCGCGAATTGGCGGTCGGCGGGCATGAGGCGTTGCTCCCTGCGGCGGAAAAGTGGGCGGTGCCGATCGCGCACAACGTGGTCCCGCTCAACTACGTCTATGTCGAGGACGGCTATACCGAGGAAGAGATCAAGCTGCGCGACGAGAGCCGCAAGATCCTCGAGATCCCCGGCCTGCCGGTTTCGGGAACCTGCGTGCGGGTGCCGGTGTTTACCGGCCATTCGCTCTCGATCAACGCCGAATTCGAACGCCCGCTCAGCGTCGAGCGCGCGCTGGAACTGCTCGGCGCCGCGCCGGGCGTCGTGGTCTGCGAAGTCCCCAACCCGATCGAGGCAACCGGGCAAGACCCGGTCTTCGTCGGCCGGGTCCGCCGCGATCCCACGGTAGAACACGGCCTCGCGCTGTTCGTGGTCGGCGACAACCTGCGCAAGGGCGCCGCGCTCAACGCGGTGCAGATTGCTGAAGCGCTGATTGGATAGGTCGGATTGCGCAAAATCCGCACCACCCTCCGTTCGTCCTGAGGAGGAATCGAAGCCGCAGGCTGAGAGGCCATCTCGAAGGACCATGCGCAGCGCCGGGTGGTTCGAGACGGACCTTCGCTCCGCTCAGTCCCTCCTCACCACGAACGGGAATGGGCCGAATTTAACCGCGACGTCCTACGCCGCCGCCACCTCCACCGTCTCCTCGCTCGCCGCCTCGAGCAGCTTCTTCTCGACCGTGCGCAGGCGGGTGACCGCGTCGACCTTCTCGCCGAGCAGGTCAGTGACGTAGAAGGTGTCGACCGCGCGTTCGCCATAGGTGGCGATGTGCGCGGAATTGACGATCAGCTTGGCTTCGAACAGCGCCCGCGCGAGGCGGTTGAGCAGCGCCGGACGGTCGCGGGCGTTGACTTCGATCACGGTGAAGCGGTTCGAGGCCGAATTGTCGAACTCGACCCGCGGGCGGACTTCGAAGGCATCGGCGCGGGG
>JANOGS010000295.1:0-24015 GCA_031414115.1 Novosphingobium sp.
TATCGACCACATGCGCGCGGAAGATTTCCGCCACCCGCAGCGCCTCGACCCGCTGGCGGCCCTGGCCGGCGACCTTGATCAGCGCCAGCTCGCGCTCAACATGCGGGCCGGCGGTGGTGAGGTCGGTGACCTTGTGGACCGGCACCAGCCGCTCGAGCTGGGCGTGGATCTGGTCGATTACCGCCGGCGGCCCGTGGGTGACGATGGTGATCCGGCTGACCGCGTGGTTCTCGGTGATGTCGGCCACGGTCAGGCTGTCAATGTTATAGCCGCGCGCGGTGAACAGCCCGGCGATCTTGGCGAGGATCCCAGCCTCGTTGTCGACCGTGATGGTCAGGACGTGGCGTTCGGAGGCTTCGTGCTTGATTTTCATAGCGCGGTGCTTTCAAAAAAGGGGACAGTCCCCTTTTTCCTGGCTGGCGGGTCTGCCGGGGCAAGTGATAGGGCTGGAAAAAGGGGACAGTCCCCTTTTTTGGTGGTCACGTTCGCACCCATCACACCAGCGCCTTGGCTTCATCGTCCATCGTGCCTGCAACCGAATCCCCATAGAGGACCATCTCGGTATGCGCCGCGCCGCTGGGGATCATCGGGAAGCAGTTCGATTCCTTGTGGACCAGGCAATCGACGAACACCGGGCCGGGATGATCGATCATCGCCTGGATCCCGGCGTCGAGCTCGCTTTCGTGTTCGATGCGGATGCCCTTCCAGCCGTAAGCCTCGGCGAGCTTGACGAAATCGGGCAGGCTGTCGGAATAGCTTTCCGAGAACCGGCTCTCATAGGTCATTTCCTGCCACTGCCGGACCATCCCCATCCATTCATTGTTGAGCACGAAGACCTTGACCGGCAGGCGGTACTGGGTGGCGGTGCCGAGCTCCTGGATGTTCATCTGGATCGAGGCATCGCCGGCGATGTCGATCACCAGAGCGTCGGGATTGCCGCATTGCGCCCCGATCGCGGCGGGAAGGCCGTAGCCCATGGTGCCGAGCCCGCCGGAGGTCAGCCACTTGTTGGGCGCGAACAGCGGAAAGTGCTGCGCCGCCCACATCTGGTGCTGGCCCACCTCGGTGCTGATGATCGGATCGCGGTGCTTGGTCAGCTCATAGAGCCGCCGGATCGCCAGTTGCGGCATGATCGCGGTCTTGTGCTCGGGGAACGACAGGCTTTGGCGGGCGCGCCAGCCGTCGATCCGGGCTTTCCATTCGGTCAGGTCCGCCGCGCGGCGGCTGCCCCAGGCCTCGATCAGCTGCTCAAGCACCGCAGCGCAATCGCCGACGATCGGCAGATCGACCTGGACGGTCTTGTTGATTGAGCTGCGGTCGATGTCGATATGGATCTTGGTCGAATTGGGGGCGAAAGCATCGAGCCTACCAGTAACCCGGTCGTCGAAGCGAGCCCCTATGGCGACGATCAGATCGGCGCGGTTCATCGCCATGTTGGCCTCGAAGGTGCCGTGCATGCCGAGCATGCCGAGCCAGTCGCCATGGTCGGCGGGGAAAGCGCCCAGGCCCATCAACGTCGAGGTTACCGGCGCGCCGGTGAGCTGCTGCAACTGGCGCAGCAACTCGCTGGCGCGCGGGCCGGAATTGATCACCCCGCCGCCGGTGTAGAAGATCGGGGCCTTGGCGTTGGCGAGCAGTTCGATCGCGCGGGCAATGTCGCGTTTGCTGCCGTGAGTGACCGGCGCATAGCGGTTGCGGCGCTGGACCGGGCCGTCGTGCCAGGTGGCGGAGGCGATCTGAACGTCCTTGGGAATGTCGATCACGACCGGGCCGGGGCGGCCGGTGGTGGCGATCTGGAACGCCTCGTCGACGATTCCGGCAAGTTCGGCCGGGTCCTTCACCAGGTAGTTGTGCTTGGTGCAGTGGCGGGTGATGCCGATGGTGTCGGCCTCCTGAAACGCGTCCGAGCCGATCAGCGCGGTCGGCACCTGGCCGGTGATGACGACCAGCGGAATCGAATCCATCAGCGCATCGGCGATCCCGGTGACGGCATTGGTCGCGCCTGGGCCGGAGGTGACCAGCACCACGCCCGGCTTGCCGGTGGCGCGGGCATAGCCCTCTGCGGCGTGGGCCGCGCCAGCCTCGTGCCGGACCAGCACGTGCCGGATCCGGGCATCGCCGAACAGCGCATCGTAGATCGGCAACACCGCGCCGCCGGGATAGCCGAACACGAACTCGACCCCCTGGGCGACCAGGCTTTCGACCAGGATGCTGGCGCCGCTGCGCTCTTGGCTCACGTCACTTTGCCTTTCCAATCTTGCGGCCCCCCGAAAAGGGCCGACCCGGCGCAGGGGCGCTGTGCCGGGTCTCCTCTCCAACTCACCGCAGTTTCGCAAGTGCGAATATGAGGCGGCGCTCTAGGAGACAGTAAATATCATGTCAACACTTAATTACGTAATAATGATGCAAATGCAGTGTCAATCGAGCAATCTTGTGACTCGGTCCTCGGCCAGGCTGAAGGCAGCTGGCGGCGGAACCAGGTGTATTGGCGCTTGGCATAGTTGCGCGTCGCCTGTGCACCCCGCGCCTCGGCCTCGGCACGGGTGATTTCGCCAGCCAGCAGCGCCGAGATTTCCGGCACTCCGATCGCACGCATCACCGGCAGGGCGGGATCAAGCTTGCGAGCTAGCAGCGCGCGCACTTCGTCTGGCGCACCTTGGTTGAGCATCGCGGCGAAACGCGCATCGCAGCGCGCGTAAAGCCAGTCGCGCGGGGGCAACAGGATCAGCGGATGAAGCGCGATTTCGTCGGCGATCCCGCCGAACTTCTCACCCTGCCACTCAGCCAGCGGTTGGCCGGTTGAACGCACCACTTCCAGCGCCCGGGCGATTCGCGTGGTGTCGTTGCGGCCGAGCAGGGCAGCCCGGGCGGGATCCTCGGCCTGCAATGCTGCGAAGGCTTCCTGCACTGCCAGCGCCCGCACCGCCGCGCGAACCGCCGGGTCGATCGGCGGAACCGGGGCAATCCCCTCGAGCAAGGTCCGCAGGTAAAGCCCGGTTCCCCCGACCAGGATCGGCAGTTCGCCCGCGTGATGAACCTCGTCGATGACTTTGCGCGCTTGCGCGGCCCAGTCCGCCGCCGAGCAGGCCACAGCGCCGTCCCAGATCCCGAACAGCCGGTGCGGCACGCCGCGCATCTCGGCTTCGCGGGGCCGGGCTGAAAGCACCGTCAGATCGGCATAGACCTGGGCGGAATCGGCATTGATCACCACCGCCTCGCGGCCCTTCGCCTGCAACGCCAGGGCCAGCCGCACTGCGCAATCGGACTTGCCGCTGGCGGTCGGCCCTGCAATGAGCGCGAGCGGCGGCAGAACTGCCGAGTCAGGGGAGTTCGAAGTGCTCATCGCCCGCGTGATAGCAGAACCGGCGGCGCTGTCCGCCCATTGCGAGCGCGCGGTCCATGCGATCGAGGCGCAGGGCGCGCGGGTGCTGGGCGCGGATCCGCTGCCGGGGCTGGACGAAGTGCTGCAATTCATCGTTGAGGGCGGCGAGGCTGCGGCCCTGCGCGGCGTGCTGGATCGGCATTTCTCTCCCTCTGACTTGTTGGTCGTCGACCATCTGCCGCAAATGCCACAGGTCTTCGTCTCGGACATGGATTCGACCATGATCGCGCAGGAATGCATCGACGAGCTCGCCGATTTCGCCGGGATCAAGGCCGAGATTGCCGCGATTACCGAGCGGGCGATGCTGGGCGAGCTCGATTTTGCCGAGGCGCTGACCGGGCGGGTGCGGCTGCTTGGCGGGCTTTCCGAGGACGCGATCCAGCAGTGCCTCGACGAGCGGGTCACCGACATGCCCGGCGCCCGGGTGCTGGTCGCTACGCTCAAGGCCCATGGCTGCGAGACCGTGCTGGTCACCGGCGGCTTCCACCAGTTCGCCGATCCGGTGGGCAAGCGGCTGGGTTTTGATCGGGTGGTCGCCAACCGGCTTGAAATGCAGCACGGCAAGCTGACCGGGGGACTGAGCGGCGATCTGGTCGACAGTTCGGTCAAGGAGCGGGCGCTGCGCGAGGCCGCGAATGGCGCAGCCAGCCTCGCCACCGGAGACGGTGCCAACGACGTGCCGATGCTTCAGGCGGCGACATATGGTCTGGCCTACCACGCCAAGCCCCGGGCGCGCGCCGCCGCGCATGGCTGGGTTGAGGCGGGTGATCTGACCGCTGTGCTGAAGCTGCTTGGGATTGGGCGGGCGGATTGGGCAGAAGGTTATTGACATCCCTGTAAGTAAGTCGCATCAGCAACAACCATGAACATGATGACCGCCACTCCCGTTGCGGCTGCCGCCGCTGAAGACCTGCCGCTGATGCTGCCGGGTCGTCCGAAGATGCGCTATGACTTTCCCAAGGCGTGGCGGCACTTCAAGGAGCTGGTCAAGGACAAGGAAGACACGGCGCAAGTCCGGCCGATCTTCGAGGCATTGCCCTGGCGCGGGATCTACGATGCGGCGCTGGCGTTCCTGCAGAGCGAGCGCGGCCAAGCGGTTCGCAAGCTTGAGCCCTCGCTGGTGGCGATTCTCGACGATCATGAAGCTTTGCGCAAGCTGCCCGCCGGCAGCCTGGCCCACGTCTATAGCGACTTCATGGAGCGCGAGGGGCTTTCGGCGCAGGGCCTGGTCGATGAGCTTGATAAAAACCGCCCGCCCGAAATGTACTGGGACGACCAGGTCTCATGGTACTTCAACCGCATGCGCGATACCCACGATCTTTTGCATATACTGACCGGGTTCGGCCGCGATGCGCTGGGTGAGCAATGCGTGCTGGCCTTCACCTACAGCCAGCAACCGGCGCTGGCGCACCTGTTCCTGGGCTATGCCGGGGCGGTCGAGATTGCCAAGCGCAAGACCGTGCCAGTGCCGGTGTTTCGCGCGGTGCGCGAAGCCCAGAACATGGGCAAGGCCTGCCCGCGGCTGATCGAACTGCCGATCACCGAGCTGCTGGCCTTGCCGATCGAGCAGGCTCGGGCGCGGCTCAACATCGCCGAACCCGGCTATTACCGCCAGGCTCACAGCATGTGGCGCGCGGCCGGGATCGATCCCTATGATCTGATGGCGCCGGCCAAACAGGCGGCGTGAGGTCGATTAATGGTCTCCAGACCTATGCGCCGGAGTTAGCCTGTTTGGGTCAGGTTGAGAAAGCCACATCAAGCCGCTGAGCCTGGGCTTCCAGCTTATGATCCTTGGTCATGACCAGACCGGTGGGCAATAATTTTGCGGATACGAGAAGGTGGGTATCGACGTAACCTACGCCGGTTCCGGCAAGTTTGGCCCAGATGATGAAGGCCGCAACATCCTTTTGCGAAGCGAGCGGTGCAGGCTTGAGGCCTTGCAGTCTTTCGGCGAAGGCTCCTTGCTGCGGTAGCCCGTTCAGCAACAATTCCCCATAGACGAACGGGTGCAACAACTCGATGCCTGACCCGAGGATATCGTCCAGAGGTGAATCGATCCCCCGAAGATGATCAATCCAGATCGATGTATCGACGATGATCACGAATTGGTGAAGTCCGGTGGCCGCCGCCTTGGCACCGGAACCTCTCCGAAGTCGGGAATGGTCCCTTTGAGCGATGCGAGCAGCCGACCCGCTTCACGCTGACGCATCTCAACCAGCGCTTTGCGAACCAAGGCGTTCGTTTCCTTGATTCCAGTCGATTCGCGAAGATCGGCGAGAATATCGTCGTCAAGAGTGATCGTTGTTCTCATGCGTCATTTATAGCATCAAATGATGCGCAATTCAATGCTTCTCACCCCTCCATCCAGTCCTTGAAAAAGCTCTCATGCGCCGCGCGCAAGGTGTCGAGCGGGACTTCGGGATAGATCGGGTCTTCGCCGCGGCAGACCGCGATGGTTTCGCCGCCGGTCCAACCGATATAGCAGCAGCCGACCCCGGCTTCGTGCGCCAGTTTCTCCACGATCTGCTGGTCGAACGGTTCGGTAACGACGTAGCGCGCCTGGTTTTCGGCGAACAGCGACCAGGCGTGGCGGGTCCGCTCGCTGTCGACCATGTCCTCAAACGCCGCGCATTCCAGGCGCGCGCCGATATTGCCCGCCAGCGCCATTTCCGCGATCGCGACCAGGATTCCGCCGTCGGAAACGTCGTGGACCGCGGTGACATAGCCTTCGGCGATCAGCATGCGGATGAATTCGCCGTGCTTGCGTTCAGCCTTGAGGTCAACCGAGGGGGGCGGACCGTCCTCGCGGCCATGGATCTCGCGCAGCCACAGCGACTGGCCAAGTTCGGGCCGAACCCGCGGCGTAGCGCCGATCAGCACGATCTTCTGGGCGCCGTCCTTGAAGGCGATCGTCGCCATCGTCTCGTAGTCGTCCATCAGCCCGACTCCGCCGATCGCTGGCGTGGGCAGGATCGCCGAACCGCCGCCGGTAGCCTTGCTCTCGTTGTAAAGGCTGACGTTGCCCGAGACGATCGGATAGTCGAGCGCGCGGCAGGCATCGCCCATGCCTTCGAGGCAACCGACAATCTGCCCCATGATCTCGGGGCGCTGGGGATTGGCGAAATTGAGGCAATTGGTAATCGCCAGAGGTTTGGCGCCAACGGCTGAGATGTTGCGATAGGTTTCCGCGACCGCCTGTTTGCCGCCTTCATAGGGATCGGCGAAACAATAGCGCGGGCTGCAATCGGTGCTGATCGCCAGCGCCTTGCGGGTGCCGTGGACCCGCACCACCGCCGCGTCGCCGCCCGATTTCTGCAGGGTGTCGGCGCCGACCTGACTGTCGTACTGCTCCCAGATCCAGCGCCGGCTGGCAAGATCGGGGCAGGCCATCAGCTTGATCAGATCAGAGGCGACATCGCTGACTTTGGGCATGTTCTCAAGCGGTTTGGGTTTGGGCGGCTTGATGTGCGGGCGGTCATAGAGCGGGGCATCGTCGGCGAGCGGGCCGAGCGGGATATCGCAGACCACTTCGCCGTTCCATTCGAGCACCATATGCCCAGTATCGGTAACCTCGCCGATCACCGCGAAGTCCAGTTCCCACTTCTTGAAGATCGCCTCGGCCATCGGCTCCTTGCCGGGCTGGAGCACCATCAGCATCCGTTCCTGGCTCTCGCTCAGCATCATTTCATAGGGGGTCATGCCCTCTTCGCGGCACGGCACCCTATTCATGTCGAGCCGGATCCCGGCGCCGCCTTTGCTGGCCATTTCGACGCTTGAACTGGTCAGCCCGGCCGCACCCATATCCTGGATCGCGACGATCGCGTCGGTCGCCATCAGCTCGAGGCAAGCCTCGATCAGCAGCTTCTCGGTGAAGGGATCGCCGACTTGCACGGTCGGGCGTTTTTCCTCGGTATCCTCGGAGAAGTCGGCACTGGCCATGGTCGCGCCGTGGATTCCGTCGCGCCCGGTCTTGGAGCCGACATAGACGATCGGATTGCCCAGGCCAGTGGCGGCCGAATAGAAGATCTTGTCCTGATCGGCGACCCCCACGGTCATCGCGTTGACTAGGATGTTGCCGTCATAGGCCCTGTGGAAGTTGGTCTCGCCGCCGACCGTCGGCACTCCGACGCAGTTGCCATAGCCGCCGATCCCGGCGACCACACCCTTGACCAGCGCCTTCATTTTGGGGTGATCGGGGCGGCCAAAGCGCAGCGCGTTGAGATTGGCGACAGGCCGCGCGCCCATGGTGAAAACGTCGCGCAGGATCCCGCCGACCCCGGTTGCGGCGCCCTGGTAGGGCTCGATGTAACTGGGGTGGTTGTGCGATTCCATCTTGAAGATGCAGGCCTGCGGCTTGCCTTCGGGGCCTGGGCCGATGTCGATCACCCCGGCGTTCTCGCCCGGCCCGCAGATCACCCAGGGCGCCGAAACCGGCAGCTTTTTGAGGTGCAACCGGCTCGACTTGTACGAGCAATGCTCGGACCACATCACCGAGAAGATCCCGAGCTCGACCAGGTTTGGCTCGCGCCCAAGGGCGTGGAGCACGCGGGCAAATTCGTCCTCGGACAGCCCGTGGGCGGCGACGACATCGGCGGTTATCGTGCTGGCGGGTTCTGGCATGGCGCGCCCTTAGCCGCCCCTTCGCGCCAAGGCTAGTCTGCGAGAATGTCTTCCCCACCACTCAGGAAGGCATCGATGCGGGCGTGGCTATCGCCTCCTTCGGCCAGAGTGCCGATGAATTCGCGCGCGGCGCTGGCCATGCCCTCTTCCAGCGTCTCGCCCGCCGACACCAGGGCTGCCATCCGCTTGATCGCGGCCAGGGCATGGGGCGGTCGTTCGGCCAGTTCAGCGGCGATTGTCAGCGCGCAGGCAAGCGCATCGGGGGCGATCTGGTGAACCAGGCCGAGCCGTTCGGCTTCCGCAGGTCCTACCACCCGCCCGCGCAGCACCAGTTCGCGCGCCCGGGCGAGGCCGATAACGCGCGCCATCAATTGCAGTCCACCCAGTCCGGGGACGATCCCGAGCAGTGCCTCGGGCAGGCCGATAGGATAATCGCGGGTCTGCGCAACCCGGATGTCGCAGGCCAGCGCAAACTCGAGCCCGCCGCCCATGCAGATTCCATTGATCGCTGCAATCGTCGGCTTTTCACAGGCCACCAGCAGGTCGATCAGGGCATATACTGGCGAGGCCGCGCGGTCGCCGCCAGCGCGAACCGCGCCGGCGCGGACCGCTTCAGCGACGGCCTTGATCTCGGCGACGTCGTAGTGGCGGATGAAAACGTCCGGGACCCCGCCGGTGAAGACGACCGCGCGCACCGCCGGATCGTTCAGCGCGGATTGGAGCGCGGCAAGAAGTTCGGCGGCGCCCGCGGCGTTTAAATAGCCGCGCGGAGGGTTGGTCAGGGTGATCAGCCGGACCGCGCCGTGGTTGCGAGTGGTGACCTGGATCACGCTTGAGCCCCCTCGCTTTTCCTCATCCACCACGCCGCCAGCGTCGCCAGGCCATAGGCGAACATCGCCAGCAGGCTGGTGTTGGCGGTCACTTCGGGTTCGACCGGGCCGAACCAGTTGACCCCCTGGAGCAGCAGCAGAACGCCGCCAAGCAGCACCACACGCGCTAGCGCGGGGCGCCGGACACGGGCATAAAACCACAGCGCGGCGAAAGTGATCGCCGACTCGAGCGGCATCTCGATGGCAGGGTAGTTCCACAGCCCCAGGCCCAGCTTGGGCGGGCTGCCGGCCAGCGTCAGGTCGGGGACGTGGACCAGGAGGTCGAGAAACCAGTGTGACAGCACTACGCCGCCGCCAAGCAGGGCGGCCACCCGGTCCTTGCTCGCCAGCCAGATTGCACCGCCGAACAGTCCCGCGAACACCGCGCTGCCGAGCAGCGAATGGGTATAGGGCATGTGGTAGAGGTCCATCGGGTTCATCACGCTGATCCCGGGCGAGAAGCGCATGTGCTCCGCCCCCAGCAGCAGTAACCCGAAGAATGCCCAGTCGACCAGCTGGGCGGCCACGAACAGCGTCGCGAGTCCCGGCGCGCGGGGCCGGGCGGCAACAACCAGAGCCGGTGCCCAGTGACCGATAAACATCTCAACCTTGCCCGAATTTCCATAGCGCGAAGGCCGAAACCCCGCTGGCCAGCGCGGTCGCGGACATGCCCCAGGCAATGTCGATCAACGTCAATTGGACCGGCCAATGCTTCAGCGTCGCCTGGTTGGTCAGGTCATAGGTCGCATAGCAGACCAGCCCGAGCAGCGCGCCATTGAGCACCGCATTGGCGACCCCGGCGAAGACGTTTGGCAGCACCGCCCCGAACACGTTGAGCGGCACTCCCATGCCCATGCCCGGCACCACCGCGAACCACACGATCGCGCCAATGTAGAGTAGGTAAAACACCAGTGCCGGGGCGATCCGGAAATCGTCGGCGAGCAGATCACCCAGCAGCGGGCGGTAGAGGTTCGGCGCGGCCCAGCGCAGCCAGAGGAAATCGAGCAGGCCAAAGGCCAGCCCGGCGGCCAGGTAAGCGATCAACCACTTCATTTGAAATCCCCCAAAGGCATCAGTCTATGCCTGACAGCTTGACCGCTGCGCCCCGCGCGGTCAATGCTCTGCCCCGATGAGCGAGACCCAACCCGAGATTGCGGCGCTGAGCTTCGAGGACGCCTTGCGCGCCCTGGAAGAGATCGTCCGCAAGCTAGAAAGCGGCGAAGTACCGCTCGACGAGACCATCACGCTCTACGAACGCGGCGAGGACCTGCGCAAGCACTGCCAGGCCCGGCTTGATGCCGCCCAGGCGCGGATCGAGAAGATCGTCACCGGCGCCGACGGCAAGCCGGCCGGCACCCAACCGTTCGACGCCGACTGAGCCGATGGCCGCCGCGCTCGTTTCCGATTCCCCGCTGGGTGAGGCGCTGAGGCGGATCGCGGGCGAGATCGACAGCCTGTTCGATGCGTTGCTGCCGATCCCTGATGACAGCCGCGTCGATCTGGTCAAGGCGATGCGTCACGCCGCGATCGGCGGCGGCAAGCGGCTGCGGCCGCTGCTGCTGGTTGCGACTGCCGAAATGCATGGCGCCGACCGTACCCAGGCGCTGCGCGCGGCCCTCGCAATCGAGGCGATCCATGTCTATTCGCTGATCCACGACGACCTGCCGTGCATGGACGACGACGATCTGCGCCACGGCAAGCCCACCGTGCACAAGGCCTATGGCGAGGCCGCTGCGGTGCTGGCCGGCGATGCCTTGCAGAGCTTTGCCTTTGAAGTGCTGGCCGATCCCGCCACCAGCGGCGATCCCTTTACCCGCGCCGAACTGGTCCAGGTGCTGGCTGCGGCGAGCGGAGCGGGAGGCATGGCCGGCGGGCAGATGATGGACCTGGCGGGAGAGGGCCAGGCGCTGGACGTCCACGCGATCACCCGGCTGCAACAGCTCAAGACCGGCGCCTTGCTGGGCGCGGCGGTGGAGATGGGCGCGGTGCTGGCCAAAATCGCGCCCGAGGCGCGCACCCACCTCAAGGGCTATGCCCGCGACATCGGCCTGGCCTTCCAGATTGCCGACGATCTGATCGACCATGGCGGCGATGCTGCCACGGCGGGCAAGGCGGTCGGCAAGGATGCCGCAGCGGGCAAGCAGACTTTCGTTGCCGTGGTTGGCGCGGAGCGCGCCCGCGAACAGGCCGCGATGCTGGTCAAGCAGGCGATTGCGCACCTTGCCCGCCACGGGCAAGAAGCAGAGCTGCTGCGCGCGATCGCGCGCTATATCGTGGAGAGGGACCACTGAATGGTGACACGCGTCGGCGTTTATCCGGGCACATTTGATCCAATCACGCTGGGTCATGAAGACATCATCCGGCGCGGCGCCAAGCTGGTTGACCGGCTGATCATTGGCGTCACAACCAATATGTCGAAGGATCCCCTGTTCACACCAGATGAACGCATCGCCATGGTCACCCGCGATGTCGCGGCATTGGGGCTAGGCAATGTCGAAGTGGTCGGGTTCAACGCGTTGCTGATGAAGTTCGCCGAGCATGAAGGCGCCACGGTGATCATCCGCGGCCTGCGCGCAGTGGCGGACTTCGAATACGAATTCCAGATGGCAGGGATGAACCAGCAGCTCAATCCGGGAATTGAAACGGTGTTTCTGATGGCTGATGTCGGGTTGCAGCCGATCGCCAGCAAGCTGGTCAAGGAAATCGCGCTGTTTGGCGGTGACATCGCGAAGTTCGTCAGTCCGACGGTGCGCGACGATGTGGTGGCACGGATCGCCAAGACGGGGACGCTGGGGGACTATTAGCAACCGTTCATTGCCATGACAGCCTCTGGTCGCTAAGCCGCGCCAACCCCAGTTTTCGAGTATTCGCAAAGATGATCCGCCGTTCAATCGTTGCTCTTTCCGCCGGTCTTTCGTTGATGGCCGTACCCGCTCTCGCCAAGGACAAGCAGCCGGTCGCCCCGCCGCCCGTGGTGTTGAGCGCTGCAGTCAATCCCGATCCAGCGGTTGAGCCGGAGAATATTCTCGCGCTTGACCTCTCGAACGGCGGGCGGGTGCTTATCCGGCTGATGCCAGCCTGGGCGCCGAGCCATGTCGAGCGGGTCAAGACCCTGGTCGGCCAGGGCTTTTACAACGGGATCATCTTCCACCGCGTGATCGATGGGTTCATGGCCCAGACCGGTGATCCGACCGGGACCGGCGCGAGCGGCTCGGAACTGCCTGACCTTAAGGCCGAATTCAACCAGATGCCGCACGTGCGCGGATCGGTATCGATGGCGCGGACCGACCAGCCCGATACCGCCAACAGCCAGTTCTTCATCGTCTTCCTGCCGCGCTTCGCGCTCGATCGCCGCTACACCAATTTCGGTCGGGTGATTTCGGGCATGGATACGGTAGACGGAATCGTCCGCGGTGAGCCGCCGGCCAACCCGACCAAGATCGTCCAGGCCTCGCTGCTCTCGCAGAACCTGCCGCGTCCGGCCGCTCCGGCGCCGGCGCTGTTGCCGACGATCACTGCGGACATGCTGAGCGGTTCGAAGTCGAACTGAGCAGCACTAGCCGCTAGGGGCGGCCGATGCGCGTAGATTTGTTCGATTTCCACTTGCTGCCTGAGCGCATCGCCCTGCGCCCGGCACGACCGCGCGATGCGGCGCGGATGCTGGTGGTGCGCGGGCAAGGCGAGTTCGAAGATCGCACGGTGTCCGATCTGCCGGGGCAGTTGCGCAACGGCGACGTGCTGGTGTTCAACGACACCCGGGTGATCCCCGCTCAGCTCGAGGGGCGTCGCGGCGCGGCCCGGATCGGCGCGACCCTGCACAAGCGGATCGACTTGCGCCGCTGGCAGGCCTTCGTTCGCAACGCCAAGCGGCTACGCCCGGGCGACACCATCGATTTTGCCCACGGCGTCCAGGCCCAGGCCGAAGCACGCGGCGACGACGGTTCGTGGACGCTCGCTTTCCTGGGCGAGGAACCGGTCGAGGTCCTGCTCGAACGCGCCGGGCAGATGCCGCTGCCGCCCTACATCGCCGGCAAACGCGCCACCGACGCGGATGATCGCGCCGACTACCAGACCATGTTCGCCGCGCACGACGGTGCTGTCGCCGCACCCACTGCAGCGCTGCATTTCACGCCAGGGCTGATGACCGCGCTGGCTGCCGCCGGGATCGGTCACGAAACGCTGACCCTCCACGTCGGCGCAGGCACATTCCTGCCGGTCAAGGCTGCGGACACCGCTGACCACACGATGCACGCCGAATGGGGAACGATTGCGCCCGATGTCGCCGCGCGGCTCAACGCGGCGCGCGCTGCCGGGGGCAGGGTGATCGCGGTTGGCACCACCAGCCTGCGGTTGCTGGAAAGCGCGGCGGATGAGGTCGGCATGATCCAGGCATTCGCTGGCGACACCGCGATCTTCATCACCCCCGGCTACCGGTTCCGCGCCATCGATGGCCTGCTGACCAACTTCCACCTGCCACGCTCAACCCTGTTCATGCTGGTCAGCGCGCTGATGGGCCGTGAGCGGATGCAGGCAGCCTATGGCCATGCGATCGCGCAGGAATACCGGTTCTACTCCTATGGCGATGCTTCGCTGCTGCTGCCGTCAAACTGACCGGCAAACAGCGTGCGCGGATCGATCACGCGGTCGATTAGGGCGTCGTCGCGCGGTAGCTGGCCGTCAAGCATGAGCATGGCGAGGCCGTGGACCACCGCCCAGGCCTGGACCGTCAGCCGCTGCGCCTGGACCATATCGCCTCCCACCGCCAGCGCAGCCTTCTGCTGGAGCATCCGGGCGGCGAGCGAATCGCCAAACACCGTTTCGCCAAGCGGCTCGAGGTGGCTGAAGATCAGACGGAACAGCCCGGGATGGGCCAGGGCGAAGCGCACATAGGCGCGGCCGGTAGCGCCAAAGGCCGCATTGGCGCCGCTCGCAGCCTCCGCCGCAGCCAACTGGACGCGGCCCAGTTCCTCGATCCCGGCGTTCGCCAGCGCCTTGAGCAGCGCCTGCTTGTCGGGGAAATGCCGGTAGACAGCGGTTGCCGAAACCCCCACATCGCGCGCAATCTGGCGCAGCGACAGATCGGCGATATCCGCGGTTTCCAGCGCCGTCAGCCCGGCCTCGACCAGCGCCGAGCGCAGATCGCCGTGGTGGTAGGCTCGGCTGGCCGATTTTGATGTTGACACTGTTATCATTGACCCTATGTTTACAGCATCAACATTAAAGAGAGATTCGCACCATGGCAAGCGCAGTAGAAACGGTCATCCGCGGGGTTGTCACCAAGGGGATTACCGCAGTGGCGGGCTTCAACCGCGCGCTGATGGATGGCGATGCGCCGCATCCCTTCCTCACCGGGATCCACACCCCGATCCATGATGAGCTGACGATCGAAGACCTCAGGGTCAGCGGCACGATCCCCGCCGAGCTGTCCGGACGCTATGTCCGCATCGGCCCCAACCCGTTCAAGCCCGATCCGCGCGGCCACCACTGGTTCATCGGCGATGGCATGGTCCACGGGGTGCGGCTGAGCGGCGGCAAGGCCGAATGGTATCGCAACCGCTATATCCGCAGCCAGGTGCTTGAAGCGGCCGGCGGACCCAAGGCCGCGCCGGGTCCGCGCCGCACGCCGCGCGACGGGGTCAACACCAACGTCGTCCAGATCGCCGGCAAGATCACCGCGATCGTCGAGGCTGGCTCCTCGCCGGTGGTGCTCGACGACAATCTGGAAAGCGTCGCTTACAGCGATTTCGGCGGCACCCTGACTGCGCCGTTCAGCGCCCACCCGCATGAGGATCCGCTGACCGGTGAATTCCATGCCATCACCTATGACGCGACGACGCCGGACCGGGTCTGGCACGTGGTGATCACGCCCGAGGGCAAGACCAGGCGCCAGCTGGCGATCGCGGTCGCGCATGGCCCCTCGATCCACGAATGCGCGATCACGCAGAACTACGTGCTGGTGTTCGATCTGCCGGTGACCTTCTCGATGAAGGCGCTGGTTGGCGGGCAGGGTTTCCCCTATCGCTGGAACCCTGAACACAAGGCCCGTGTCGGGCTGCTGCCGAAAGCCGGCGGGGCGGATGAGATCGTCTGGTGCGATGTCGATCCCTGCTATGTGTTCCACGTTGCCAACGCCTATGAAGACGGCGAAGGGCGGGTGATTGTCGATTGCGCGGTTTACGAGACGATGTTCTCGGGCGGCCCCGAAGGTCCCAATGGCAAGCCGCTGGGGTTAGAGCGCTGGACGATCGATCCCCAGGCCCGCAAGGTCGGCCGCACGACCATCGATGCAACCGCGCAAGAATTTCCCCGGCCAGACGAGCGCCGCTTCGGCCAGGACTACCGCTATGCCTGGGCAATCGGCATTCCGGACGACGGCGATGCCGCCTTCCTCGGTGCCGCGCCGCTCTACCGCCACGACCTCAAGACCGGATCGCGCCAGGTACATGATTTTGGCCCGAACCGGGTGCCGGGCGAATTCGTCTTCGTCCCGCGCAGCGCCGATGCGGCGGAAGGCGACGGCTGGATGATCGGCTATGTGATCGATGCCGCTGACGAGACCACCGATCTGGTGATCCTCGACGCCGCTGACATCACCAAGGCTCCGGTCGCCAGCGTCCATATCCCCCACCGCATTCCGCCCGGCTTCCACGGCAACTGGCTGCCCGACCTCGACTAGGCGCTGACACAAGGCTAGGGGCGGGCACCATGTCCGCCCCGCGCTTCCAGTTCTCTATTGCTGCAACAGACGGCAAGGCCCGCACCGGCCTGATTCAGATGCAGCGCGGCGAAATCCGCACGCCTGCGTTCATGCCGGTCGGCACTGCTGCCAGCGTCAAGGCGATGAAGCCCGAGAGCGTGCGAGCCACCGGCGCCGATATCCTGCTCGGCAACACCTACCATCTGATGCTCCGCCCCGGCGCGGAGCGGGTGGCGCGGCTCGGCGGCTTGCACAAATTCATGAACTGGCACCGCCCGATCCTCACCGACAGCGGCGGCTACCAGGTGATGAGCCTTTCTGAACTGCGCAAGATCACCGAGGAGGGCGTGACTTTCGCCAGCCATATCGACGGCAGCAAGCACCTCATCACCCCCGAACGCTCGATGGAAATCCAGCGCCTGCTTGGCAGCGACATCGTCATGGTCTTTGACGAATGCCCCCGCGCCGATGCCCCGCGCGAGGTGATCGAAGCCTCAATGCGGATGAGCATGCGCTGGGCCGCGCGCAGCCGCGCCGGGTTTGACAGCGGCGGGGAGCACGCGGCCAGCGCCGCGCTGTTCGGGATCCAGCAGGGCGCGCTCGATCCCGAGCTGCGCCGCGAAAGCGCCGAGGCGCTGCAGGACATTGGCTTCGACGGCTACGCGATCGGCGGCCTGGCGGTGGGCGAGGGGCAGGCGGCAATGTTCGAAGTGCTCGACTACGCCCCCGACATGCTGCCGGCCGACCGCCCGCGCTACCTGATGGGGGTTGGCAAGCCCGACGACCTGGTCGGCGCGGTCGAACGCGGGGTCGATATGTTCGACTGCGTCCTGCCGACCCGCTCGGGCCGCAACGGCCAGGCTTTCACCTGGGCCGGCCCGGTCAACCTGCGCAACGCCCGCCACGCCGAGGACCCCGCCCCGCTTGACGAACGCTGCCCCGCCGATTGCTGCACGAACTACAGCCGCGCCTATCTGCACCACCTGGTCAAATCGGGCGAAATCCTCGGCGCGATGCTGCTGACCGAGCACAACCTGACGTTTTACCAGGCGCTGATGGCGAGGATGCGGGAGGCGATTGCCGAGGGGCGGTTTGGATTGTTTGCCGCAGATTTCCGGCGCGGTTACCTGGGCTAGCGCATTCGTGCGCAACCACCATTTGGCCTTCACCCGCGCCTCTGCTAGGGGCGCGGCGCGATGTTTACGATCAACTCTGTTACCGTGCGGCTTGGCGGCCGGACGATTATCGACGGCGCTTCGGCGACGATCCCTCCTGGCGGCAAGATTGGCCTGATCGGGCGCAACGGCGCGGGCAAATCGACGCTGATGAAGGTGCTGGTCGGCCAGCTTGAGCCTGACGATGGCTCGGTCGACATGCCGCGCCGCACGCGCCTCGGCTATATCGCCCAGGAAGCGCCGAGCGGCGCGATCACCCCGTTCGAGGCGGTGCTGGCGGCTGACGGGGAGCGCACCGCGCTGCTCGCCGAAGCCGAGCATTGCGTCGATCCGCACCGGCTGGGCGACGTTCACGAGCGGCTGCTGGCGATCGATGCCTATTCGGCGCCGTCGCGCGCCGCGATCATCCTGACCGGGCTGGGCTTCGACGAAGCGATGCAGGGCGAGCCGCTTGACAGTTTCTCGGGCGGCTGGAAAATGCGCGTGGCGCTGGCGGCGCTGCTGTTTTCCGCGCCCGATGTGTTGCTGCTCGACGAGCCTTCGAACCATCTCGACCTTGAAGCCACGCTGTGGCTGGAAAGCTTCCTCAAGGGCTATCCCGGCACGCTGATCGTGATCAGCCACGAACGCGACCTGCTCAACAACGTGGTCGATGCGATCCTGCACCTCCAGGCCGGCAAGCTGACGCTTTATCCCGGCAACTACGACGGGTTCGAAACCCAGCGGGCCGAGCGGGCGGCGCAGCTGGCGGCGGCCAAGGCCTCGCAGGATGCCCAGCGGGCGCGGCTGCAGGACTATGTGGCGCGCAATTCGGCGCGGGCCTCAACCGCCAAGCAGGCGCAGTCGCGGGCCAAGATGCTAGCCAGGATGCAGCCGATCGCGGCGCTGATGGAAGATCCCAGCCTGAGCTTCGATTTCCCCAGCCCCAAGGAAATGCGCCCGCCGCTGATCACGCTCGATCTTGCCGCGGTGGGCTATGCCGGCAAGCCGGTGCTGCAGCGGCTCAACCTGCGGATCGATCCCGACGACCGGATTGCGCTGCTCGGGCGCAACGGCAATGGCAAGACCACACTGGCGCGGCTGCTGGCGGCGCAGTTGCCGGCGATGGAGGGGGCGATGCAGGCCTCGGGCCAGATGACGGTCGGCTATTTCACGCAGTACCAGGTTGAGGAACTGGCCACTGCCGACACCCCGCTGGAGCACATGACCCGGGCGATGAAAGGGGCGACGCCGGGCGCGGTGCGCGCACAGCTCGGCCGGTTCGGCTTTTCCGGCAACCGCGCCACCACCAAGGTTGGTTCGCTCTCGGGCGGCGAGCGGGCGCGGCTGGCGCTGGCGCTGATCACCCGCGATGCGCCCAACCTGCTGATCCTCGACGAACCGACCAACCACCTCGACGTCGATGCCCGCGAGGCGCTGGTCCAGGCGCTCAACGAATTCAGCGGGGCGGTGATCCTGATCAGCCACGATCGCCACATGGTCGAGCTGACCGCCGACCGGCTGGTGCTGGTCGATAATGGCACCGCGGCCGATTATGCCGGCAGCATCGAGGACTACATCGACTTCGTGCTCGGCCGCAACCAGCCCAAGGCAGAGGCGCGGCCCAAGGGCGAGAAGAAGGACCGCAAGGCCGCTGCGCAGGCGCGCGAGGATGCGCGCCAGGCCGGCAAGGTAGTCTCCGAAGCCGAAGCCGCGATGGCGCGCTGGCAGCGGCAGCTCTCGGCAATCGATCAGGCGATGTTTGCGCCGGGCAGTGCGCTGCCCGAGCTGCGCGACCTGACCATGGGCGAACTCTCGCGCCGCCGCGGCGAAGTCACCCGCGAGTTGGAGCAGGCCGAACAGCAATGGCTGATCGCCAGCGAGCGGCTGGAGCAGCAGACGGCTTAGCGGGCAAACCAAAAAGGGCGGCCCTGCAGGACCGCCCTTTTGTGTATCGCTGTGAACCCGATCAGCGTGAGTAGAACTCGACCACCAGGTTGGGTTCCATCTTCACCGGATAGGGCACTTCGTCGAGCGTCGGAACGCGCACGAAAGTGGCTTTGTCGGTACCGTCGGGGGCGACGTATTCGGGCACGTCGCGCTCGGGCAGGCTCTGCGCTTCGGCAATCAGCGCCATGTCCTTGGCCTTCTTGCCCAGCGTGATGATGTCGCCCGGGCGCACCCGGCGGCTGGCGATGTTGCACTTCACGCCATTGACCCAGATGTGGCCGTGGCTGACGATCTGGCGGGCCGAAAAGATGGTCGGCGCGAACTTGGCGCGGTAGACCACCATGTCAAGCCGCTGCTCGAGCAGGCCGATCAGGTTCTGGCCGGTGTCGCCCTTCATCTTGGCGGCTTCCTGGTAAGTGCGCTTGAACTGCTTTTCGGTGACGTCGCCGTAGTAGCCCTTGAGCTTCTGCTTGGCGCGGAGCTGGATGCCGTAGTCGGAAACCTTGCTCTTGCGGCGCTGGCCGTGCTGGCCGGGGCCATAGGAGCGGCGGTTGACCGAGCTCTTGGGGCGGCCCCAGATGTTCTCGCCCATCCGGCGATCGATCTTGTACTTCGATGCATTGCGCTTCGACATGGCGCGACTGATCCTTCAATTTGCATGCCGGGCATTGTGCCCGTGCTTCTGGTCCGGAACCGCACCATTCCGCCAATTTACGGAATGCGAGACAGGCTTCACCGGAGTGCCCGCTCAATTGCGAAGGGGCGCCTATTGCCGCAGCGCAGCGAAAAGTCAAGGCTTGCGCGGCTTGCGGCCGAGCGCGCGCAAAACCCCGCGCATGGTCCGCACCTCAAGATGGTTCCAGCCCGGCTTGGTCAGCATGTTGCGCAAGGTCAGGCGGGTGGTGGCGGCGCGGGCCGGGGGGCGGAAATAGTCGAGCGGTTCAAGCATGGCCGTAAACTGGGTGATGAGGCCCTCCAGCTCTTGCTGCGGGGCGGGGGGCAGCAGCTCCTCGGCCGGGGGCTGCGCCAGATCGGTGGCTTTCGACCACTCATAAGCGAGCAGGATCACCGCCTGAGCAAGGTTGAGTGAACCGAACTCCGGATTGATCGGAACAGTGATGATCGCACGGGCGAGAGCGACATCCTCGGTCTCCAGCCCGGAACGTTCGGGCCCGAAGACATAGGCCGAGCGGCCCTGCTCTGCATGGACAGCCTGGGCGGCCTGCTCCGGGGTCAGCACCGGCTTGGTCACCCCGCGCTTGCGCACCGTGGTGGCATAGACATGGGCGCAATCCGCCACTGCCTGGGCCAGGGTCTCGTGCACCGTGGCGCGCTTCAGCACCACGTCGGCCCCGGCCGCCGCCGGTCCGGCACTGGGATTGGGCCAGCCATCGCGCGGCGTGACCAGCCGCAGCTCGGTCAGCCCGAAATTGAGCATCGCCCGCGCCGCCTTGCCGATATTCTCGCCCAGCTGCGGACGGACGAGGACGATCACGGGGGGCAGGGGCTCAACCCTTCCCGGCATCCATCACCCGGCCGACGAAGTCCTCGAAGTCCTTGGCAGCGGCGAAATCGTAATAGACGCTGGCGAAGCGGATGTAGGCGACGGTGTCGAGCGCGCGGAGGCCGTCCATGATCATCTGGCCGATCGCCTTGGCGGCAACTTCGTTTTCGCCCAAGGTTTCGATCTGACGCTGGACGCCCGAGACCAGCTGGTCGAGCCGCTCCTGCGCCACCCCGCGCTTGCGGCAGGCGAGCGCGACCGACTGGTCAAGCTAGGTGCGGTCGAACCCCTCGCGGGTGCCGTCGGCCTTGACCACGGTCACCTCGCGCAGCTGGACCCGCTCGAAGGTGGTGAAGCGGGCGCCGCAGCTGTCGCACTGGCGGCGGCGGCGGATCGCGGTGTTGTCCTCGGTGGGGCGCGAATCCTTTACCTGGCTGTCGTCATGGGCACAGAACGGACAGCGCATGGGTCAGGCGCTCAGGGCCTGAGGCGCTTGTAGAACATGAAGCCGGCGCCAACGATCAGCCCGACCGGAATCGACAGGATCGGCAAGACCAGTCCCGCAACCGCGCCAACTGCTGCGCCGGTCAGCACCGGCTTGGTCGAGGGATGGCGCACGCCTTCCTTGGCCATCCCGGTAATCTCTGCCTTGGCGTCCTGCAAAATGTCACTCATCGCTTAGACCTCCGGATAGATTGGAAAACCTGCACACAGCGTTTCAACTCGGGCGCGGACCCGGGCTTCAGCCTGGCCGTCACCCTCATCCCCGTTGCGCGAAAGGCCGTCTACCACTTCGGCGATCAGCTGGCCAATCGCGGTGTATTCCGCCTCGCGGAAGCCGCGGGTGGTGCCTGCCGGGGTGCCGAGACGGATCCCCGAGGTGACGAAGGGCGAGCGGGTGTCGTAGGGAATGCCGTTCTTGTTGCAAGTCAGCCAGGCCCGGTCGAGGCCCTTTTCGGCAGCCTTGCCGGTGACGTTCCTGGCGGTGAGGTCGACCAGCATCAGGTGGTTGTCGGTCCCGCCCGAAACGATCCGCAGGCCTTGCGCCGTCAGGGAAGCGGCCAGCGCCTTGGCATTGCTGACGATCTGCGCGGCATAGGACCTGAATTCCGGCTTCAGCGCATCGCCAAACGCGACCGCCTTGGCAGCGATCACGTGGACCAGCGGGCCGCCCTGCAGCCCCGGAAACACCGCAGTGTTGAGCTTCTTGGCCAGATCCTCGTCGTTGGTCAGGATCACGCCCGAACGGGGCCCGCGCAAAGACTTGTGGGTGGTGGAGGTGACGATATGGGCATGCGGAAACGGCGAGGGATGCGCGCCGCCCGCGACCAGCCCCGAGAAGTGCGAGATATCGGCGAGCAGGATTGCTCCCACTTCGTCGGCAATCGCGCGGAAGGCGGCAAAGTCCCAGACCCGCGAATAGGCGGTGCCGCCGCAAATGATCAGCTTGGGGCGATGCTCGCGGGCGAGCGCGGCAACCTCGTTCATGTCGATCTGCTCGTCGTCCTGGCGCACGCCGTAGGGCACCGGCACGAACCACTTGCCGCTCATGTTGACCGGGCTGCCGTGGGTCAGATGCCCGCCGGCGTTGAGGCTAAGCCCCATGAACTTGTCGCCGGGATTGAGCAGCGCCAGGAACACCGCCTGGTTCATCTGGCTGCCCGAATTGGGCTGGACGTTGGCGAAAGCGCAGCCGAACAGCGCCTTGGCCCGCTCGATCGCCAGGGTCTCGACCACGTCGGCGTATTCGCAGCCGCCGTAATAGCGCTTGCCGGGATAGCCCTCGGCATACTTGTTGGTGAACACCGATCCGGTCGCCTCCAGCACCGAGCGGCTGGTGATGTTTTCCGAAGCGATCAGCTCGATCCGGTTCTGCTGGCGCTTGAGCTCGCCCTGGATCGCGGCGTGAACCTCGGGATCGACCTCGGCGAGGTGCGCGGTGAAGAAGCCTTGCGAGCGCACTTCCGGCAACAGGTCGGCGGTCATGGTCATGCGGAAGCTCCTGCAAAGGGGGGATGAGAAAGTTTGTCGACCCGGCCGGCATGCCGCCCGCCACCGAACTCGCCGGCGAGGAAGGCATCGAGACAGGCCTTGGCCATGTCCACGCCCGTAAGCCGCGCGCCCATGGCGATGACGTTGGCGTCATTGTGTTCGCGGGCGAGGGTGGCGGAATAGGGATCATCGACCCGCGCGCAGCGGCAGGCAGGATTGCGATTGACCGCGATCGAGATGCCGATCCCCGAACCGCACAGCGCAACCCCGAACCGGGCGGTGCCGTCGGCGATAACTTCGGCGAGCTTGTAGCCGTAGTCGGGATAATCGACCCGCTCAGCGGTGGCAGGACCGAGATCGGCGACCTCATGCCCGAGCCCGATCAGGTACTCGGCCAACTCGGCCTTGAGATCGACCGCGGCGTGGTCTGAGGCAATGGCAATGCGCATTTAGGGCCTGCTGAGGATGAATCGCAGCGGTCCCCATAAGCGGTGCGGCGCGATTAGGCTATGGCCTTGCGCAGAACCTCGTTGATACGCGATTGCCACCCGCGACCGGTGGCCCGGAAATGGGCGAGAACGTCCGGATCGAGCCGGATCGAGACTGCCTGCTTGGCATCGGCCTTGATCGATCCGGCGGGGCGCCCGCGCACCTTGGGGAAGGCGGCGAGGATATGTGCGGGAATATCGTCGCCACGCAAGGCGCGGGCGAAGTCTTCCTTGGTCCACTCCGGGTTGTCTTCGTCAAAGATCACTGTCTTGCCCGACATGGCGGTGCATCTCCTTGGCATGTGCGCGCCGCACGCCGATCACGCGAACCTTGCCGTCACGATCGGTCCCGGCAACGCAGTGAGCCCTTCCATCGATCATGCCGTAAAGCCGAAAGCGGGGCTCGCTGAAACGCTTGTCGACGACATAGGCGAGGAGTTCGAGATCGGCGGCGCGGGCGAGCGAAATGCCATGCTTGGCGATGTTCGCAGCGTCCTTGTCCGGATCGAACTCGATTTCCATCTAGTTAGGTTGTATATACAATAAATTAGGATGTCAAGCCCAAGTGACTTTGGGCGCCTGTTGAAGGTCGACCCAAACACCGAAATGGTCCGACAACTGCCCTCCATCCAGTCGGACGTTTGAAATTGCCTCGCGATTCTCGCACGTCCATCTCAGACCGCAGGAAATATGGTCATTGGATCGCTTGCCGTCTGGTCCGACCATGCCGCTGGTAGCAATCACCATTGCAGATAGGGCACGCTGAAGTTTGGCTCTGAGAAATTTGGGAGGAAAAGTGGCGGGAAGTCTTTGGTTGTAGTCACCCAGCACAATGGCACTCTCAGGCAGCGAATGCGAAATTTCAACCAAGCCATCGAGATAGCGTTCGTGATCTTCCCACATTTTTCGATTTTTACGTCCGTGACTGACGTTAGACATGTGGTAGGGAATCACAATCCCAACAACGGTCATGGGGCCGAGCTGGGTTTTGATCTCGCCCCGAATGAAGCAACCCTGCTTCATTGTATCACCGCCAACGGTATCAGTTTTTGACCAGTTCCATCGAGACCAGATCAAGACCTTCCGCCGGCTCGGCTCCATGAATTCAAATGGATCAGGACCACCGTCAACGGCGGCTCCTGGCCATCCGTCAAACATGTCTGCATGCGTTTCGGTGAGACAAATGACGTCGGCGCTCAGATCCTTGAGGCGCCGCAAAATTTCCTTCCCGTCCGGGCTGTCCGGGCGGCGCCACTCGGTATTCCAGGTTGCGACACGAAGCGAGCTTGTCATATTTCGCTCCGGTTTCGATTACTGATCCAGAAAGCTCCGCATCTTCCTTGACCGGCTCGGGTGCTT
>JANOGS010000296.1:0-6742 GCA_031414115.1 Novosphingobium sp.
GCGGCTGCTGGGGCTGTTCTTCGACAACGAGATGCACCGTCAGACCCCGATCATGGGCGCGGTCGGGGCGATCAACCAACTGGCCGAGCATGCCGATGTGGTGATCCTCACCAATCTGCAGGACAAGCACAACGCGGCGCGGCGCGAGCAGCTGCTCGCCCACGGGATCGATTGCCGGGTGTTCACCAATCAGGGGCCCAAGGGTCCGGCGCTGCAGGCGATCTTGAGCGAGTATCAGCCGAGCCGGGCCGTGTTTATCGACGATCTCGCCCAGCACCATGGCTCCGCCGCCGAGGTGGTGCCCGAGATCGACCGGTTGCACCTCTGCGGCGAGACCACCTTGGCGCCGCATATTACTTGCGCCTTTGAAGCCGGGCATGCCCATGCCCGGATCGATACCTGGGAACACGCCCTGCCGTGGTTGCTGCAGCGAATTCGAGGGGAATGAGCGATGAGCATTGACGCCAGACTGGCCGAACTCGGCCTGAGCCTGCCCGAACCCGCCGCGCCGGTCGCGGCCTATGTCCCGGTGGTGGTGAGCGGCGGGCTCGCCTATGTGTCCGGGCAGGTCTCGATCGTCGATGGCCACCTGCTGCGCGGGCGGCTGGGCGAAGACCTCGGCCTCGAGCAGGGGGTGATGGCGGCGCGGGCTTGCGGGATGATGATCCTGGCGCAATTGCACGCCGCACTGGGCTCGCTCGACCGGGTCGAGCGGGTGGTCAAGCTGGGCGTGTTCGTTAATTCCGCGCCCGATTTTACCGACCAGCCCAAGGTTGCCAACGGCGCCTCGGAACTGATGGTTGCGGTGTTCGGCGAGGCTGGCAAGCACGCCCGCAGCGCGGTCGGGGTGCCAGTGCTGCCACTTGGGGTTGCGGTGGAAGTGGACGCGATCGTTGCTGTTCGCGGCGCTTGATCGCTGGCGCGCGCTGCCTCCTGAACCGGCGCGGGTCGCATGGCTGGGGCAGTGGCGCTATGCCCACCGCGGGCTGCACGGCGCAGGCATTCCGGAAAACTCGGCTTCGGCATTCGCTTCGGCGATCGAGCGTGGCATGGGGATCGAATGCGACATCCAGCGCTCAGCCGATGGCCAGGCGATGGTATTTCATGATGACGAGCTTGCCCGCCTGACCGCCGAAACCGGGCCGGTTGCCCAGCACAATGCCAGCGTGCTGGGCAAGATCGTATTGGCGGGGAGCGATGACACCATCCCGACCTTGCGCCAGCTGCTCGATCGGGTTGCCGGGCAAGTCCCTATCCTGATCGAGATCAAGTCGAGCCGCAATGCCGGGCGGCGGGTTGGCGCGATATGTCTGGCGGTGCGGCGCGCATTGGAGGGCTATCGCGGGTTCCACGCGATCATGAGCTTTGATCCGCGGGTGGTGAGCTGGTTCGCAGAACACTCACCGCTGACCCTGCGCGGGCTGGTGGTGAGCGAGGAGGATGACAAGGCGCTGCCCGGCATGATCCGCCGCCGCCTGTGGCTGTGGCACGCCCGCCCGCACTTCCTGGCCTATGACGTGCGCGACCTGCCCAGCCGCTTTGCCGCGGCCCAGCGCAAGCGCGGGCTGCCGCTGCTGACCTGGACGGTGCGCAGTCCAGACCTGGCCGAACGAGCCGCCGAACATGCCGACGCGCCGATCGCGGAGGGTGCGGGGGTTGTGTGATTGAGGCAAGGGTAGCAGGTTCTGTTGGCGAACTGCCCGCCGCCCAGTGGGATGCACTCGCTGGCGGCAATCCCTTTGTCAGCCACGCTTTCCTGGCCGCGATGGAGGATTCGGGATCGGTCGGACCGGGCAGCGGCTGGGGACCAGCGCCGATCGTGATTGCGGACGCGGCGGGAAAGCTTGCGGCAGCACTTCCCGCCTATCTCAAGTCGCACAGCCAGGGCGAATACGTGTTCGACCATGCCTGGGCCGATGCCTGGCACCGCGCGGGCGGCGCCTATTACCCCAAACTGCAGATCGCCGCGCCGTTTACCTCGGCCAGTGGGCCAAGGCTTCTACTGGCCGACCCGGCGCTGGCCACTCCCTTGCTGCGCGCGGCCGAGCAACTGTGCGAAGCCAACGGGCTCTCATCGGCCCACGCCACCTTCATCGCGGCGGAGCAGCTGCCGCTGTTCGAGGCCGCCGGGTGGATGCTGCGCAGCGACATCCAGTTCCACTGGATCAATCGCGGCTACGGCAGTTTCGAGGACTTTCTGGGGGCGCTGTCTTCGCGCAAGCGCAAGGACCTGCGCAAGGAACGCGCTTCGGCGCAGGACGGCGTGGAGATCCGGGCGCTGACCGGGGCTGACCTGCGCGAAGAGCACTGGGACGCCTTCTGGCACTTCTACCAGGACACCGGTGCGCGAAAATGGGGCCGGCCTTACCTCACGCGCGAGGCGTTCTCGCTGCTGGGCGAGCGGATGGCCGAACAGATCCTGCTGGTGCTGGCCTATGCCGATGGGCAGCCGATTGCCGGTGCGCTCAACTTCATCGGCCCCGACACGCTCTATGGCCGTTATTGGGGGGCGCAGGTCGACAAGCCGTTCCTGCACTTTGAGCTCTGCTATTACCAGGCGATCGAAGCGGCGATCCGGCTCGGTCTTTCCCGGGTCGAGGCTGGGGCGCAGGGGCCGCACAAGCTGGCGCGGGGCTATGAACCGGTCGAAACCTGGTCGGCGCACTACATTGTCCACGAAGGCTTCCGCGCTGCGGTGGCGGAATTCCTCGAGCGGGAACGGGCAGGTGTTGCTGCCGACCGGAATTACCTGTCGGCGCGCTCGCCTTTCAAGAAAGGGGGTTAGGCCGCGCGCCGCGCCGAGGCGGCAATCCACTCGCGGGCGCGGCGCTGGGCTTCGGCGATTTCGCGGGCGGTCATTTCCTCGGAGATGTCGGCGCGGCACATCTGGGCTTCGCCGTGCCCGTTGACCGCAGCCAGATTGAACCACTTGTGCGCTTCGATCAGGTCGCAATCGACCCCGTGGCTGCCAGTCGAATAGGCGACGCCCAGATCATAGTAGGCGCTGATGTCGCCTTGCGCGGCGGCGGCCAGGCAGCTTGCCACCAACAGGTCTTCGGCGCGCTCGTCGGCCGGCACGGCAATCTCGGTTGTTTCGATCCAGGCATTCGTCATTGTCTGCTACCCCCTTGAGCGGCAGGCTTCCCCAGCCCGCCGGATAGGACGAACTGACCCGATCATGGTCAACAAATGGTTAACGGCCGCTGCGATTTCGCTCTGGCCTGTGAAGTGAATCTTCGCCGCCCGGTGTGACAGGATGAAGAAATTTTGGCTGGTAACCGTTCATCCACGCCTAATCGGGCACAATGTAGAGGCACTCCCGATTGGCGCTTGTGCGGGATTCTACGGGCGCCTATAGGCGCGCCAGAACCGCCGCCGGGAGGCCATCGGGAATGCCTGAGGCCGCAGGATCCAACGTCCGGCGGGTTGGTGTGGAGAGTTTATGGCGACGGTTCTGAGTGATGAAATCGACGTTCTGGCCAAGGCCAAGCGGGCGCTGGGCGGCGACTATGCCCCGCGCGATGACGAGCCTTACATGTCCGAAGTGCAGCTCGACTATTACCGGCGGCTGCTGCTCGAATGGAAGAAACTGATCCATTCCGCCGCCCAGGATACCCTTCAGCAACTCCAGGATGGCCCGATCCGCGAGCCCGATCTGAACGACCGTGCCTCCAGCGAAACCGATTGGGGGATCGAACTCAGAACCCGCGATCGGCAGCGTAAGCTGATCGCCAAGATCGATTCCGCGCTGCGCCGGATCGAAGAGGGCGAATATGGCTATTGCGAAGTCACTGGTGAGCCGATCGGCCTCGGCCGTCTGTCCGCCCGGCCGATCGCAACCATGACTGTCGAAGCCCAGGAAGCGCATGAGCGCCGCGAAAAGATCTCGCGCGACGATTGAAGTCCCAGGGTGCGTGTTAACGGCTTCTTTGCCAGTTCGGTTTAGCCTTCGGCGAGGCTGCACGAGCTAACCGTGCGGTCGACGATTCTGCGCAAGCTGGCGCGGCTTGAGGAGCGTAGTGACAGGCAATGGGCGATAACGAGCATCGGCAGATCGCGCGCGACAGCCTGTTCGTGCTGGCCGACCTGCGCGTCGATGGACTGGAAGGCGAGCATCGCATCCGCGTCCGCAACCTTTCTTCCGGCGGGCTGATGGCCGAAGCATCGCTCAAGGTGCAGCGCGGCCAGGTGGTGTGGACCAATGTCCGCAACATCGGCTGGGTCGAAGGTTCGGTCGCCTGGGTCCAGGACAGCCGCTTTGGCATTGCCTTCCGCAGCGAGATTGACCCGCGGGTTGCCCGCGCTCCAAGCCAGGGCGGCGAAGAGCCTGAATTCATGGTGCGCCGTTCGCTTTATTCGGGCCCGGCCGACAAGACCCCGCCGGGCGTCGGCGTGCGCAAGATCTGATTGGCTGCAAGCACCTGTAAGCTCCGGCCGAATTCGGCTAGGAACAGGTTGTGATTCCTCCGCCCCCCTCGCGATTGGTCGCAAAGCTGCTGGCCCTTGCCCTGCTGGCAGGGTGCAACGGCGATCACGACCGGCCAATCGAAGTGCTGGTAATCGGCGACAAGACCACCACTTACGCTGCGGGGCCGCGCCTGCCGCTGGCCGCCCGGCTGCTGCGCTCCGCCACCGCCGAAGGCCTGGTTGCGTTCGACGACCGGGGCCGCGTGGTTCCGGCGCTCGCCGATCGCTGGATCGTCACCGACCAGGGTCTCAGCTTCGTGTTCCGCCTGCGCGACGGGACCTGGGCCGATGGCACTGCGATCACCGCCGAAACCGCGCGTGCCGCGCTGGCCGAGGCAATCAAGGCGCAGCGCGGCACCGCGCTCGGGCTGGACCTGGCGCCGGTGGCCGAGGTCCGGACCATGGCCGGGCGGGTGATCGAAATCCGCCTGGCCCAACAGATGCCCGATCTGCTCCAGCTGCTCGCCCAGCCCGAACTGGGATTGCTGCGCGGCGGGCGCGGGGCCGGACCGATGAAGCTGATCGAGGCGACCCGGGCCGAAGGGATCGCGGTGCTGCGCCCGATTGCGCCCGAGGATCGCGGAGCGGCGCAGGATGAAAGCTGGAGCAGCCGGGTCCGCCAGGTTCAGCTGGGGGCGCTGCCCCCAAGCCTGGCGATCGCCATGTTCAACCGCGGCGATGCCGATATCGTGCTGGGGGGAGGGATCGAGGATTTCCCGCGGCTCGATGCCGAAAGCGTTTCGCGCGGGGCGATCCGGCTCGATCCGGTCGCGGGCCTGTTCGGACTGGCGGTGGTTTCTGCCGACGGGTTCCTGGCGCTACCCGAAAACCGCGAAGCGCTGGCCATGGCGCTCGACCGCGAAGGATTCGCAAACGCGCTCAATCTGGGCGGCTGGACCGCCACCACCCGACTGGTCAATCCTGGCCTCGCCGGCGATGACGGGACCATTGCCGAGCGCTGGATCGGTCGCAGCCTGGACGAACGGCGCGCGCTCGCCGCCTCGCGTGTCGCCGCCTGGCGCGCCGCCAAAGGCGAACCCGCGCCGCTGCGGATCGCTTTGCCCGCCGGGCCCGGAGCCGATCTGCTGTTCGGACGGATCGCGGCGGACTTCAAGGCAATCGGGCTGGACAGCCGCCGGGTCGGCGAAACCGTGAAAGCCGATCTCAGGCTGATCGACAGTGTCGCCCGGGTTGCCCGCGCGCCATGGTTCCTCAACCAGCTAAGCTGCGCCGCAGCCCGCGGACTGTGCAGCTCGGCGGCTGACCGGCACGCCGCCAGGGCCCGGTCCGAGCCCGATCCGGCGCTGCGTGCCGAGCTGCTCTCGGACGCCGAAGCCGAACTGACCAAGGCCAACAGCTTCCTGCCGCTGGGCGTACCGATCCGCTGGTCGCTGGTTGGCGGCAGTGCCACCGGGATCGCGATCAACCGCTGGAACATCCATCCCTTGATGCCGATGGCTATCCGCCCCAAATAGGATTGCACCGGCGCTGAGTTCGGGTCGCGAAAGGTCGCTTTATGGAATCGCAAGGCAAGCTTGGGCGGATGACCGCCGAACTTCCGGTTGGCACCGACGCCAAGTCGGTGCGGCGCCGGATCGAGGCACTCGAGCAATTGCTTGAAGGGGCTTTCGTGGTTCCGGGGCTGAACATGCGGGTCGGGCTTGATGCGGTGCTCGGCCTGATTCCGGTGGTCGGCGACGTCATTGCCGCAGGGCTGGGGCTCTACCTCGTCTGGGAAGCGAAGAACCTTGGCCTGCCGCGCTGGCAGCTGTGGCGGATGGCCGCCAATGTCGGGGTGGATAGCCTGATCGGCGCGGTCCCGGTGGCGGGCGACCTGTTCGACTTCGTCTACAAGTCGAATACCCGCAACCTCAGGATTGTGCTTAGGCACCTCGACAAGCATCACCCGGGGACGAAGACCATTTCCGCCTGAGGGTGTCTTTGCTCGGTGCGGTCGGCCCCTCCGGGCCTCCTTTGCAACACCGGCCCTGAGTCCTTGTTTGGTGCGCAATTTGCATCCGCGAATTACTTGCAACACCAGCCCGCTCCCCCGGCCCGACCGATCATCTGGCACTCGCCCGATCCGCGAACCGTGCTCGAGGTCGCATCGCTCGCGGTGTCGCACAGCCTGCGCAAGACCATGCGGCGCGGCGTGTACCAGGTGCAGCTCGACGGCGCCTTTGACGCAGTCGTCGACGGCTGCGCGACCGTGCCGCGTGCGGGGCAGCCGGGGACGTGGATCACCGACGAGGTGCGGCGCGCCTATGGCGAGCTG
>JANOGS010000297.1:0-16279 GCA_031414115.1 Novosphingobium sp.
CCTTGTTAAGCTCGCCGCGCAGCTTAACAAGGCGCTCGAGCCGGACGGGGTCAAGCTCTCGGTCAACGACCTTTTGATCAAGGCGCTGGCCAGGGCGCTGATCCGGGTGCCGAAGTGCAATGTCAGCTTTGCTGGCGACGAGCTGCGCAAGTACAGCCGCGCCGACATTTCGGTCGCGGTGGCCGCGCCCTCCGGCCTGATCACGCCGATCATTGTCGATGCCGCGACCAAGGGCGTGGCGCAGATCTCGACCGAGATGAAGGCGCTGGCCGAGAAGGCGCGCGAGGGCAAGCTCCAGCCGCACGAATACCAGGGCGGCACCGCCAGCCTCTCCAACCTCGGCATGTTCGGGATCAAGCAGTTCGATGCCGTGATCAACCCGCCGCAAGCCATGATCATGGCGGTCGGAGCAGGCGAGGTGCGGCCCTATGTTGTAGATGGAGCGCTGTCGGTCGCCACCGTGATGAGCGCTACCGGCAGCTTTGACCACCGCGCGATCGACGGCGCGGACGGGGCGCAGCTGATGCAGGCGTTCCGGGATCTGGTCGAAGCGCCGCTAGGGCTAATGGCTTGACAATGCGAATGTGTGTCCACATATGTGGACTCAGGAGGCCAAGATGGAAGTCGGCGTTCGCGAGTTGCGCAGCAGATTGAGTGAGATCGTCAATGGGAACCGGCCCGTGACGGTAACCAACAAGGGGCGCGTCGTCGGCGAGTTTACGCCCGCGACGATCGAGCAGCCGACGATGTCACGCGAGGAGTGGCTTGAACGGCGGCGCTCCGCCCGCAAGCGCTGGCAGAACGAAGTGCCCGACTGGGAAGACCGGTTGACGAAGTATGGGCTGGATGAAGAGGGAGAGCCCTTTGACGAGCCCACTTTTCGTTGACGCCAACGTTCTCGTCCGGTTCACGGTGGGGCGAGCGGCAGATCAGGCCGACGACTTGAAGGCAAGGGGAGTCCAATTGGCGACGACGGACGCCCAAGCTCGCGAAGCCGAGCGCGTTCTTCACCACGTCTTCGGCTTGGCAACCGACCGAGCCGCCGAGGAGATGCGGGATACCCTGGCCGGAATGCAATTGTTTCACGCCCCGACCTATCGTTCGCGAGAGGCGACAGCGCGCGCGCGCATCCACTACAAGAACACCAAGGATTGGCCGATTCTGGCGGCGGCTATCGAACACGGCGCTGCGATCTGGACAGACGACCGCGACTTCTTCGGTACGGGAGTTACGACTTGGACCACGCGCAACATAAGGTTTTGGGAGCGCGTCGATGGATAATTTGCGCTTGAACTCCGTTGCCGGCGCGGACGGGGCGCAGTTGATGCAGGCGTTCAAGGATCTGGTCGAGGCGCCGCTGGGGCTGGTGGCTTGAAAGAATCGAATGTCAAACCGGGCAGCGTCCAGGATTATGCCGGTTGCTTGGCGTTGCCATTCGGCTTGGTAATCGGCTTCTTCGGCATATTTGCATACGGATCGCAATCGCAGATGCTGCCGCTGTGGAAGGCGACATCGGCATTTGCAGGATTTGTTTGGGGGCCACTATTAGTGTTGCTGGGATTTGGCTGCTTCTTCTTTCAAAACCTTAAAAATACTACATTTATTGTGATCGTGGCATCCGTCATCGTCCTTGGGTTGTCCTATGAATACCTCGATGACCTTGATCGATATCTTTTTGCTGACATTCCGAGCAAGTGAGTAGGTTTTATGCCCGAACAATACGACCTCATCGTCCTCGGTTCCGGCCCCGGCGGCTATGTCGCGGCGATCCGTGCGGCGCAGCTCGGGCTCAAGATCGCGATCGTCGAGCGCGAGAACCTCGGCGGGATTTGCCTCAACTGGGGGTGCATTCCGACCAAGGCGCTGCTGCGTTCGGCCGAGGTGTTTCATCAGATGAAGCACGCCGCCTCCTATGGGCTGGCGGCGGACAATATCCGCGCCGATCTGGGCGCGGTGGTCAAGCGCAGCCGCGGGGTGGCCAGGCAGCTCAACCAGGGCATCGGCCACCTGATGAAGAAGAACAAGATCACGGTGCACATGGGCGAGGGCAAGCTCACCGCGCCGGGTAAGCTGGAGGTCAAGGGCGAGAAGGGCAGCGAGACCCTGTCGGCCAAACACATCATCATCGCCACCGGCGCGCGGGCGCGCGAACTACCGTTTGCCCCGGCGGACGGCAAGCGGGTCTGGACCTATCGCCACGCGATGACCCCCACCGAGCTGCCGGCCAAGTTGCTGGTGATCGGCTCAGGCGCGATCGGGATCGAGTTTGCCAGCTTTTACAACGATATGGGCAGCGAAGTGACGGTGGTCGAAATGCTCGACCGGATCGTGCCGGTCGAGGATGCCGACGTGTCCGCTTTTCTCGAGAAGTCGCTGACCAAGCAGGGCATGACGATCATGACCGGCGCGGGAGTCGAGGCGCTGAGCGTCGGTGGGGGCGGTGTCAAAGCCAAGATCAAGGCCAAGGCCAAGGACAGCAAGGTCGCTGAAAGCGAGTTCAGCCACGTCATCGTCGCGGTCGGCATAGTCCCTAACACCGAGGCCATCGGGCTGGAAGCGCTGGGAGTCACGACGGATCGCGGGTTCATCCAGATCGATCCGCTGGGGCGGACCAATGTTCCCGGCCTATGGGCAATCGGCGATTGCGCACCGGGTCCGTGGCTCGCGCACAAGGCCAGCCACGAGGGCGTCACCACCGCCGAGGCAATCGCGCAGGAGCTGGGCAACACCGATGTCCATCCCCACGCGATGGACAAGCGCAACATCCCTGGCTGCACCTATTGCCACCCCCAGGTCGCCAGCGTCGGCCTGACCGAGGCCGCCGCCAGGGAGTCCGGCTATGCGGTAAAGGCCGGCACGTTCCCGTTCATCGGCAACGGCAAGGCGATCGCGTTGGGCGAGGCCGAGGGCTTCATCAAGACCGTGTTCGATGCGGCAACCGGCGAACTGCTCGGCGCGCATATGGTTGGGGCGGAAGTGACCGAGCTGATCCAGGGCTATGTCGTCGGCAAGACGCTCGAGACCACCGAAGCCGAACTGATGGTCACGGTATTCCCGCATCCGACCTTATCGGAAATGATGCACGAAAGCGTCCTGGCCGCTTACGGCCGGGCGCTGCATATCTAGCGGCTGAGATCGCGGGCCTGGCGGACCAGGTGATCGAACACCGCGACGTGCAGGGGCTGCGCGAACTCGCAGCCGACCAGTGTCCCGCCTTCCCAGCGGATATGCGCAGCAAGCAGTTGCATGCCG
Organism: Novosphingobium sp.; assembly: GCA_031414115.1. Classification (GTDB taxonomy): domain Bacteria; phylum Pseudomonadota; class Alphaproteobacteria; order Sphingomonadales; family Sphingomonadaceae; genus Novosphingobium. The sequence continues at coordinate 3,253 of JANOGS010000297.1, forward strand.
GGAATGCGGATCGACAGCGGGCTGAGCGTTGTCGGATTTGACAGGCCAGAGATGCGAAAGCCCGATGGCGAAAGATCCTCCAGCCGCACTTGCTGCCACGGCCGCGTGCCCTGACGCACCTCGCAGAACAAGGAAACTGGCGCTCGCGACGAGGCGCGCGGTAGATCATGGGGCTGGGGCGGAAGGTAGGCCGTTGCACTTGTCATGTCAGCGCCGGGCCTAGCGGCGCAAGTCTTGCCAATTGGTTAGCGCCGGACCGCGAAATCGCGCTGAAAACGGCCTGCGAGGCCGCGTCAGCACAGCAAGTGGAAGTGGTTGACGCCAAATTCACCATGCAGGGCTCAGAATTCGAACACGATCTCTACGCGGTACTGGATATCGGGCGTATTGCGGGTCAATCCCGCGAAGGCGCCCAGTTCCAGCGCCGGCGCCTCGTCTCCGCCCAGCGGCAATTCGATGTAAGGACCAATGCGATGCTGCGGATCATCCGCAGTCCAGAGGTCGCCAGCGCCTTCGATGCCGATCTCCAGATCGTCGCCAAGCTGACGCGCCAGTCGCAGGCGATAACCAAATTCCGGCTCGGCCCCGCGCTCAAACACCTGCTCCACGTCAAACTTGCTGGATAGCGACCATGCCGCATTCGACCAGCCGAGGTAAGCGGCTGTCTCGCCAACGACAGCCCTGTCCTGAGAGGCATAACCTGCGCTGACCTGCAGGGCGAAGCCGAAACCACTGTTGCCGCGCGGCGCTCGCCACTTCAGGCTGGCCAGCGCCGCGTCGGCCAGGAGGGCGTCGCCAGGGTCCCGTTCCAGCTCCAGTTCGCCGCCAATTGCCCAGCGATCGCTGAGCGCGTGTTCGAACTGTGCCTGGATGAACAGGCCAGCGCCGGGATCCTCGTCCAGAATGCGGGTCTCGAGTTCGATCTCGGTCTCGCCGGCCTCGGTATCGATCCCGTCGATGTTCAGCACCTCCTGGCCGGCAGCGGGGGATGACAGCAGCGCGGGCCATGCGGCGGCAAGGAGCCAAAACGCCTTGTTTCGACAAATATCCTCTACCACCCAAAGCCCCTATGCACGCACAATCCGCATTTGACCCAACAGCGCGGGATCCACTTTGCACCGGCAGCCATCGGACCGGAACATCGCTGGTGCTGGCTTCATTGGCTGGCGCATAACCATGCTACACGCCATGAACGGAACGTAACAATTGGCTAAATTTTCCGTGAATATTGACTGCTCTCTGGCTGAACGGACCTGACAAGCCCGCGAAATTGGCAGAATAGGGCTTAGCTTCCCAGTTCAAGGAGCAAGGGGGCACACATGAACAGGCTGCTGCAGACAATAGGTCTGGCCCTGATCGGCCTGCTGTTGCTGCTTGGTGTACCGTCGGCGGTTTCCTGGCAGTCGCTGGGCGAGATTTCCGCCAATTCTAAGCGGGCTTCGGTCGCTCACGAGGTCCTCGATGCGCACCTGATGCTGGGTTCTGAGGGCGAACGATTGGCGCTCCACCTGGAAAAGGGCGGCAAGCCAGACGATCCGGTTGGCCGAAAGACCCAGGCAACGATTGACCAGCAACTCACCCTGATCCGCGGCCGCATTGGCGAAGAGATCGAGATCATCGGTAAAGGTGGTGCCTCGGAGGAGGGCGAGGAGTTCGAGCGGCTGGACCGGATTGCCCGCAGTATTTCTGTGCCTGGACAAGACGGCGTTGCCCCGAAATGGCGCGAAGAGATCGATACCGCGATCGCCCATGAGCGTGCCGAACTGGAGGAGCTGAAGGACCGCAATGCCCGCGCGGTGACGCGAATTCAGGCGCTTACGATTCTCGCGCTGGTCGGCTCGTTGCTGATGCTGGTGCTGGGATTAATCTGGCTGCGCCGCACTATCGCTGCGCCGGCAATCGTGCTGTTTCAGGGCATGCAGAGACTGATGGTGGGTGATCGCGATTTTCGGATCGAGCCCAGCGGACAGGCGGCCATGCGCGAACTGCACCGGGCCTTCAACAGCATGGCGGAGCAGATCGGCGCTGCGGCCCAGGTCGAAGCGCAGAACCGCAGAGAGCTGGAAAGCGCGGTGGGCAGCCGCTCGGCAGAGCTCAAGCAGGCCAACGCTCAGCTGCTTGAGATTTCAGAGCGGCGCAAGCAGTTCCTGGCCGATGTCAGCCACGAATTGCGCACGCCGCTGGCGATCATTGGCGGTGAGGCCGATGTGGCCCTGCGCAATTCGGATGCGACCATCGCAGAGCACCGCGAATCGCTGGTCCGCGTGCAGGACCAGGCGCGCAGCATGTCGCGGCTGGTCGATGATCTGCTGTTCATGGCCCGCAACGAAGCCGGGCCCGCTGCCGCTCGCCTCGCCCCCCTAAACCTGACCAAATTGGTTGAGGCGGTGGCCGCTTCGCTGCGGCCGCTGCTGATCGCCGATGGCGGCACACTGGATGTCCATTCGTCAGTTCCGGCCGCGCGGATCCTGGGCGATGAGGGCCGACTGCGGCAGTTGCTCAACATCTTGCTCGACAATTCCATCCACTATTCCGAACAGGCCCCCGAGATCGAGGTGTCGCTCGATCAGACCCGCGACGGTTTCCTTGTCGCGGTCCGCGACAAGGGCGTGGGCATCGATCCTGCTGAGCTGCCCCTGCTGTTCGAGCGTTACCGGCGGGGCAGCCAGAGCGCCGCCAAGCACGACGCGGGCACCGGCCTAGGCCTGCCGCTGGCCAAGGCGATTGCCGAGAGTCACGGCGGTTCAATCACTATAGAAAGTACGCCGGGAGCGGGTACAACCGTGGTCGTGCTGCTTCCCGAAGCGGCCGCAGGCAGGAGCAGTTGATGAGAATTCTGGTAGTCGAGGACGAGCCGCTGATGGCCGATTTCCTGCGCCGCGGGCTTCAGGCCGAAGGTCATACCGTGACCACGGTTGGCGATGGTCACGAAGGGCAGGCCTATGGCCTCAGCGGCGAATTTGATCTGATCTTGATGGATGTGTCATTGCCGGGGATTTCCGGGCTGGTGGTTTGCGAGGCCTTGCGCGGCGCCGGGGTTACGACCCCGATCCTGATGCTGACCGCGCGCGATTCGATCGCCGACAAGGTTGACGGCCTGCGCCACGGCGCCGATGACTATCTGGTCAAGCCCTATGCCTTTGACGAACTGATCGCCCGGATCGACGCGCTGATGCGGCGCCAGAACCGTGCGTTTTCGGGCGCGGCAATCAATTCGCTGCTCTCCCACGGCGACATCTGCTTTGATCGCGAGACGCTCAAGGTAACCCGCGCGGGTCAGGCGCTGGCGTTGACGGCGAAGGAAATCGGCATTCTCGAACTGCTGCTGACGCGGCCCGGCGCAGTGGTCTCGCGTGAGCGGATCCTCAATTCGGTGTGGGGCGTTCACGCCGATCCGCTGACCAACATCGTCGAGGTCTATATGGGCAGGCTGCGGCGCAAGCTGAACGAGCACGGACCCCAGGTGATCGAAACCGTACGCAGCTTTGGCTATCGGCTGATGTCCTGAAGGCCTGAAAACCGCTCCCCGGATCGGTTCCGGATCGGCGGAATTGCTGACGGTGTTCATCGGTTTGTCATCCATAGTTCATTTGGTTGTCACGCATTTGCTGGCGCCGCCGCGTTATCCTTGCTGACGGGGATGGCTGGCGGATCAGAATCAGATGGACGACCCACAATGCGAGGCTCGCAAGTCCGGACGGTTTAGCATCTATGTTTTCGTGGTCTGCAGATTTCGGGACGGGGGAAGCGAGCGAATCCGGGTACGCAACCTGTCGGAACTTGGCCTGGGCGGTCAGCTAGAGGGCGATCGGGAAACCGAACAGGGGCAGCCAATTAGCCTGGCGTTTCGCGGAATGGAGCCGGTCGATGGCCGCATAGCCTGGGTTGACGGACGGAATATCGGGATAGCATTTGCCAGCCCGATTGAACCGTCCAGAGTGCTTTCAGGGCTTTCCAGCCGCGGCAACGACTAGCTATCGCGAGACATACGCAGCGTCCGGGCACGGCTTCCGCGACCCTCGGAAGTGCTCGAGGTGCTGCGTATGGACCCCTGGATCGGCGCCAGGCGGGCATCGTTGGCATTGCCGCTGGATTCGCTTCGGCGAATCGGCTCTATTCCCGCGATCTGCCCTCGGGGGCGAAGAACGGGGGAAGCAGCCATGACCGACGCATCGTCAACACCGACGCAGGATGCCCCGCCGCCGGGCAAGCTTGTCGCCCTGGCAATCCTGGCCATCGTCATCGGGCTGGTGATTGTCTGGGTTTCGATCGCTACGCAGTTCATCGCCGATACCTCGCTGGTTGGCGGGTTCATGCTGCTGTGGTTCTGGGCGGTCTACGAGAAACTCGATACCCAGCGCCTGCCCGCCGCGATTCTGGGAGCCGTGGTCGGGATCGCGCTGGCCTGGCTGCTGGTCTGGGCCCCGACGAACCATGGCACCAACGGTCTGATCGCCGCGCTGGTGCTGCTGCTGGTCACGCTCTACCTCGATATCCTCAGGGCGGTGCCGCTGGCGATCAATGCCGCCACCACGCTGTTCCTCACCCTGGCCGCCGCGCCGCTGGTGCAACTCCACGTCAACTGGGGCGAGCTGGTGCTGTCGACTGTCGCTGGCGGGCTGTTCTTCGGCGTCGTGGCTGAGGGCTTGAAGCGGGTAGCGGCGAAGTTTGCGCCCGCAAGCTGAGGACCTGGCGGACAGGGTGGGATTCGAACCCACGGTGAGCTTGCACCCACGCTGGTTTTCAAGACCAGTGCCTTAAACCACTCGGCCACCTGTCCAATCGCGCGCCAGCTAGCGCCAATCCGGCACATTGTCACGCATGACGGTTTCCGAATCGAAACTGCTGTGCGAGACAAGATCACATGGCTCTGCTGCGCACCGTGATATTTGCAATTCCGCTTGGGCTCAGCGCCGCGCTGCTCTCGGCGAGTTCGGCGCAGATTGCTGAGCCTTTGCCCGCGACAACCACTGTGGCGGTGGTCCAGCCGCTGCCGCAGGTCGGGGCGCAGGCTGAGGACGCGGGCTTTGCCGGCTATCTCCAACTGCTCAGCGCCCGTGCCCGCAGCGAAGGGGTCAGCGAAGCGACGATCAGGGCAATGACTGCGGGGCTGACCTACAATTCCCGGGTGGTTGGCTATGACCGCGCCCAGCCCGGCTCAACCCCCAATTCGCCGCCCAATTTCTGGCCCTATTACCGCAAGCACATCGATGCGGCGCGGATCAACGGCGGGCGCGCAGTCATGGCCGGTTCGGGCGATATCCTGCCGGGAATCGAGGCGGAATACGGGGTTCCGGCCAAGCTGCTGGTCGCGATCTGGGGCAAGGAAAGCTATTACGGCCGGATCCAGGGCGATTTTGACCTGGCCCGCAGCCTTGCCAGCCTGGCCTATGAAGGCCGCCGCCGGGCGCTGTTCGAGGGTGAGTTCATTGCCCTGCTCAAGATGGCCGATCGCGGCGTGCCGCGCTGGCGGATGGTCGGCAGCTGGGCCGGGGCGTTCGGCAATCCGCAGTTCCTGCCCTCGGTCTACCTGCGCCTCGCGCGCGACGGCGACGGTGACGGCGATGCCGATATCTGGAACAGTCGCGGCGATACTCTGGCCTCGGTCGCAAACTATTTCCGCGATGCCGGCTGGCGGCCGGGCGAGCCCTGGGGGGTGCGGGCCTATGTTGCCCCCAGTTTCGATCGCCGTGGGTACGATCCCAAATTGTCCGCGCCGTCGTGCACCCGCGTCCATCAGCGCCACTCGGCCTGGAAAACCGTTGCGGAATGGCGCGCGGCGGGGGTTTCACCGCAGGCCCCGATCGCCGATGCCACCATGGCCACCCTGTTCGAACCCGACGGGCCAGGAAATGGTTCATTCCTGTTAACCGGGAATTATCGGGTCATCCTCCATTATAACTGCTCGAATTACTACGCTTTGTCCGTGGGATTGCTTGCAGATGAGATTGCCCGTTAAGCATGCGTTGCCGCTGGCAGCACTGGTCTTCCTGACCGCCTGCCTGGGCGGCGGTGGCCCCCGGCCTTCCGACATTCCGGTGGAGCCCGCCAATGGCCCGGCGGCAGACTATCCGGTGGTGGTGGGCGATCCCTTTACGATCGATGGGGTGACCTACACGCCCAGGGATACGATGAACTACGACGCGGTTGGTCATGCCGCGGCGGACGCGGCGGGCGGCGACGCCGTGTCTGGCGCGCACCGCACGCTGGCCTTGCCCAGCTATGCCGAAGTGACCGCGCTCGAAAGCGGCAAGACCATTCTGGTGCGGATTGAACGGCGCGGGCCGATGAGCGGAAAAGCGTTGGTCGAACTGTCGCCCGGCGCCGCCGCGCAGCTCGGCTATATCGGCCAGCCGCTGTTCCCGGTGCGGGTCCGCCGCGTCAACCCGACCGAGCCTGAACGGGCGTTGCTGCGCTCGGGCCAGCCGGCCCCGGCGCGGATGGACACTCCCAAATCACTGCTCGCGGTGCTGATGCGCAAGCTTGAGGCGCAAGGCGGCGTGGTGCGCCCCGGGGCGCCGCCCGAGCCGGTGCCGACGCCGAGCGCAGAGCCCACAGCGAAACCGACGCCCAAGGCGACGCCAAAGCCGGCGGTCATACCGAAGCCGGCCACGACACCCAAACCGGCCCCGACACCAAAGCCATCACCCAAGCCCAGGCCGGGGCCTGCGCCGACACCAACTGCCAGGCCTGCGGTTGCACCGACACCGCGCCCCGTGGTGCAAGCCGCGCAAGGCCGCTTCTTCATCCGCGTCGGCACCTACGGCAACAAGGCCAATGCCGATGCCGCGGTGAAAAAAACCGGCGGTACCGCGGTCCAGTCAGGCAAGTTCTGGGTGGTCACCGCAGGCCCCTTCGCCACCGAGGCTCAGGCTCAGGCCGCCTTGGCCAAAGCCAGGTCAGCAGGCTATAGCGACGCTCGAATCCAGCGTGCGAACTGACGGGGTCCGTCACCGGCGCTGAGCCGCGCGGGGGAGGGGTTTTGAAGGCGCACTATCTGCCGTTGTTGTTGCTGCTCGCGCTGCCGGGCGTGGCCGCATCGCGCACAGTTGCGATAAAGACGGTTGAATTCGACCTGTGGCCGCAGCCTGCGATCGCCGCCGAACAGGTACCAATAGCCCTTCTGGTCGATCTCTCATCCCGCCAAACTTTGTTCGCGCGCAATGCCGATGCGCGGATGCTGCCGGCCTCGATGACCAAGGCAATGACCGCGTTGGTCGCTTTCGACTTGATCAAGGCAGGCAAGCTCAACGAAGATCGGCCACTGATGGGCCGCCCTGCAACCATCGAGCGCTGGCGCGGCAAAGGCACGACCATGTCGCTAGGAATTCACCAATGGGTGACCGTGCGCGAACTGCTGCAAGGCGTGACCACGGTCTCGGCCAATGACGCCGCAGTGGTCCTTGCCGAAGGGGCGCTCGACAGCGAGGACGCCTGGCTCGCGGTGATGAACGCACGGGCCAGATCTCTGGGCATGACCGGCAGTCATTTCGCCAGCGTCAATGGTTATCCAGACGGGGGCAAGACCTATGTTACCGCGCGGGACATGGTCCTGCTGGCGGAGGCGCTGATTGTCGAGCATCCTTTACTTTACCGTCGATACTTCGGGCAGAAAACGATGCTGTGGCGCGGCAAGCAACTGCAAAGCCGCAACCCATTTGCAGGAACGATGCCAGGTGCAGACGGGATCAAGACAGGCTTCACCCGTGAGGCTGGCTTTACATTCCTCGGTGCGATCGAGCGTGACAGGCGAAGGCTGGTCCTGGTGGTCGGCCGGGTTCCAAGTGAAGCGCAGCGTGCCGATTCATCAAGGGCGCTGGCAGAATGGGGCTTTTCCGCTTGGGATAGCCGCAAGTTTCTCAATGCTGGATGGGTAGTCGGCAAGGCCAGGGTTCAGGACGGGACTGCGCGCGAGGTGCCACTGGCACTGCCCCGCGCTTATTCGCTGGCTGTTCCCAAGGGAACTAAGAACGGCGTTGTCGCGCAGATCCGTTACGTGGGGCCGCTTCTCGCACCTATCGCCAAGGGTGCTGTAGTTGCGAAGCTCGAAGTCTCCTTGCAAAATCTAGGAACCCACACACTTCCGTTGGTCGCCGCCGAGGATGTCGCCAGGGCCGGGCCAATCGACAGGATCGTCAATGGCCTGCTAGGGCTGCTCGAATGACCATGGGGAAATTCATCGCTTTCGAAGGCGGCGAGGGGGCGGGCAAGAGCACCCAGGCGCGGCTGCTGGCGGCTGCATTGGAGGGGCGCGGGATTGCCTGCGTGGTCACCCGCGAACCCGGCGGTACCGCCGGGGCCGAGGCGATTCGCGGCCTGTTGCTCGAAACCGAGGGCGAAGGGTGGAATCCCCGCGCCGAGGCGCTGCTGTTCGCCGCCGCGCGCTCGGACCATGTCGAGCAGCTGATCCGCCCGGCGCTGGAGCGCGGGCAATGGGTGATCTCGGATCGGTTCGTGGATTCGAGCCGGGCCTATCAGGGCGGGGCCGGGGGCCTCTCCGATGCCGAAGTGCTCGACCTCCACCGGATCGGCAGCCAGGGACTGCTGCCCGACCTGACGCTGCTGATCGAAGTTTCGCCAGAGGTTGCCTCGGCGCGGACGTCGGCACGCGACGGCGAAAGTGCCGACCGGATTGGCGGGCGCGATTCGGCTTACCATGCCCAGGTTGCGGCTGCCTTTGCCAGCTTTGCCGCTGCCGAACCCGCGCGCTTTGCCCGGATCGACGGGAATCGCAGCGCTGAGGCAGTTCACAGCGCCGTGGTGCAGGCGCTAGACCGCTTGGTGGGGGCGTTGTGACGCGTCTTGCAGGCCACGATGCCGCCTGGGCCGCATGGCTCGAAGCGCTTGATTCAAAACGGCTTCATCATGCCTGGTTGCTCGCCGGACCCAAAGGCCTGGGCAAAGGCCTGTTCGCCCGCAAGGCCGCCGCCAGCCTAATCGCCGAACCCGGCCTGGCGCAGCCCGACTGGGCGGTCCACCCCGACATCTTGATGCTTGATCACCTGCCGCTCAACGAGGCTGAGGAAGACAAGAAGGCTGATGGTAAACCCTTCCAGACCAAGCGAAATGTGACCATCGACCAGGTCCGCCGGATGCAGCACCGGCTGACCACCCGGCCCACCCTGGGCAGCCGCCGCGCGGTGATCATCGACCCTGCCGACGATCTTGAGAAGAACGCCGCCAATGCGCTCCTCAAAAGCCTCGAGGAACCGCCCACCGGGACCTTCTTTCTGCTCGTCGCCCACCGTCCGGGACGCCTCTTGCCAACGATCCGCTCGCGCTGCCGGACCCTCCGCTTCGCCCCGCTATCTGATGGAGAAGTCGAGACAATCCTGCGCGATTCGGCACCCGAAGCCGATCCCGCAACCCGCGCCGCGGCGCTGGCAGCGGCCGAAGGATCGCCCGGCGCCGCGCTCGAATTCGTCGCCCAGGACCTCGGCGCCCTCCACACCCTGATGCAGCGCCTGATCGCCGAGGGCGATGATCATTTCGCGCTGCGCGGCGCGCTTGCCGAGGCGATCGGCGCCCGGCCCGATCGCGAACGCCTGGCCGCCACGCTCGACCTCGCTCGCGCGGTGGTTGCCGCAGAACTCGCCGCAAGCAGCCGCATCCGGCAGCAACGCGTAATCGCCGCGCACGGCGAACTGGTGCGGATTTCCGGGCAGGTAACGACCTACAACTTCGATCCGGCGCTGCTCACGCTGGAAATTGGCGCCTTGCTGGCCTCGCTCGCCATGCCTAGAGAGACGGCCTGAACCCGCTTGGAAGACCATGTCCAAACCCTATTACATCACCACGGCGATCGCCTATCCCAACGGCCGCCCGCACATCGGCCACGCCTATGAAGCGATCGCGGCCGATGCGATCGCGCGGTTCCAGCGGATGCAGGGCAAGGACGTGCGGTTCGTCACCGGGACTGACGAACACGGCCTGAAAATGGCCCAGACAGCCCGCGCAGCAGGGCGTGACACGTTGGAATTCGCAACGGAAATGTCGAATTATTTCCGTGAAATGTGTTCCAGACTTGATATTTCAATCGATGTTTTCTGCCGAACCACGGAAGAACGCCACAAGGCCGCCTCGGTGGCGATCTGGAAGGCGATGGAAGCGGCCGGGGACCTCTACCTCGATCGCTATGAGGGCTGGTACTCGGTCCGCGATGAGGCTTATTACGACGAAGGCGAACTGGTCGACGGGGAAGGGGGAGCACGCCTCTCTCCGCAAGGCACCCCAGTCGAATGGACAGCCGAGGAAACCTGGTTCTTCCGCCTCAGCAAATACCGTGACTTCCTGATCGAACTCAATGAAACCCCAGGCTTTCTCGAGCCGGAAAGCCGCCGCAACGAGATCCTGAGCTTCCTCAGGGGCAACGAACTGCGCGACCTTTCGGTTTCGCGCACCAGCTTTGATTGGGGGGTACCGGTGCCGGGCAGCCCGGGCCACGTGATGTACGTCTGGGTCGACGCGCTCACAACCTACCTGACCGGGATTGGCTTCCCCGATCGCGAGGGCGAGTTTGCGCGGTTCTGGCCGGCCGACCTTCATCTGATCGGCAAGGACATCACCCGGTTTCACACCGTCTACTGGCCGGCCTTCCTCAAATGCGCCGGACTGCCGCTGCCCAGGCAGGTCTTCAGCCACGGCTTCCTGCTGGCGCGCGGCGGCGAGAAGATGTCGAAATCAGCCGGCAACGTGGTCGATCCGCTCGAACTGGCCGAGCGCTTCGGGGTCGACCAATTGCGCTACTTCCTGCTCCGCGAGGTCAGCTTCGGGCAGGACGGGTCCTATTCGGCCGAAGCGATCGTGAACCGCTGCAATGCCGAGCTGGCGAACAGCTTCGGCAACCTGGCGCAGCGGGTGTTATCGATGGTTTTCAAGAATCTGGATGGAATACTGAGCACCTTCGAAGCGAACGAGGCCGATACCGCACTACAAGCGATTGTGGCGGACGCCTGTCGAACCGAATTGCCGCGCGCGTTTGAGAAGCTTGAGCTTTCTGTCGGGATAGAAGCATGGATGCGCGCAGTCTTTGCCTGCAACCAGTACGTTGACGAGCAGGCTCCCTGGTCTTTGCGCAAGACGGATCCCGAGCGCATGCGATCTGTCTTGCTAACACTTTTCAAGGCCGTTCACGACCTTGCCATCGCAATTCGCTGCGTGGTTCCGAGTTCGGCCGACAAACTCCTCGATCAACTGGGCATTCCGGCAAATGAGCGCGACTTTGCCGCGCTTGCTGATAGTGACTGGTACCTGCGCCTCGCAGCCAGCGACTTCACGCTGGCACAGCCGGTCGGACTGTTCCCCCGCCTCGAACTTCCCTCAGAAGAGCCCGCCTGATGCTGATAGATTCGCACTGCCACCTCGAATACAAGGGGCTGGTCGAGGACCAGGCCGGGGTGCTGGCGCGGGCGCGTGAGGCCGGAATTGGCGGCTTCCTCTCGATCTCGACCCGGCAAAGCGAATGGGAGCAGGTGATTGCCACCGCCGAGCGTGAGGCAGACGTCTGGGCCAGCGTAGGGATTCACCCGCACGAAGCCGACGGCCATGCCGATCTGGGCGAGACGGCGCTGCTTGGGGCGACTGCGCATCCACGAGTGATCGCAATTGGCGAGACCGGGCTTGACTACTACTATGATCATTCTCAGCGCGAGACGCAGAAGGCTCTGTTCCGGCGGCATATTTCGGTAGCGCGGGCGACCGGTTTGCCGATGATCGTGCATACCCGCGATGCCGAAGACGATACCCTGGCGATCCTGTCCGAAGAGATGGAGCAGGGGGCCTATCCGGCGCTGATCCACTGTTTCACCGCCACCGCCGACTTCGCCCGCAGTGTGCTGGAACTGGGACTGACGATCTCGCTGTCGGGGATCGTTACCTTCAAGAATGCCAAAGACTTGCAAGCGATAGCTTCTGAAATACCCGAGGATCGTCTGCTGGTCGAAACCGACGCGCCGTTCCTGGCGCCGGTGCCGCATCGCGGGCGGGTTTGCGAGCCGGCCTTTACTGCCGATACCGCGCGGTTTGTGGCGACTCTGCGCGGAACTTCGCCCGAAGCGCTGGCTTCAGCGACCACGCGCAACTTTTTCAATCTGTTCACCAAGGCCGCGCTGTGAAGCTGCTGGTGCTGGGCTGCGGCACTTCGACCGGCGTGCCGCGGGTCGGCAACGATTGGGGTCTGTGCGATCCCGCCGAGCCCAAAAACCGCCGCTCGCGGGTTTCAATCCTGGTCGAGAACGAGGCTGGCGCGCGGCTGTTGGTCGATACCTCAACCGATCTGCGCGCGCAGCTGTTGGCCAATGACATCGACCGGATCGACGCGGTGTTCTGGACCCACGAACATGCCGACCATGCCCACGGCATCGATGACCTGCGGGTGCTGCGCTATGGCCGCGGCGGGCCGATTCCGGGCTATGCCGGCACCGATACGGCACGGATCCTGCGCAGCCGGTTCAGCTATGTGTTTGCCGGGCAGTTTGGCTATCCGACCCTGATCGAACTCGACACGCTCGAGCGGTTGCGGCTCTGCGCCGGGTTCGGCGTTCGCCATTGCCAGATGCCGCACGGGCCCGGCGAGACAACTGCATTCCGCTTTGATTGTGATGATAAATCTATAGCTTACACCACGGACTTCAGCGAGATTACCCGCGAGATGGTGGAGCTGTGCGACGGGGTCGACATTCTTGTCAGCGATTGTCTGCGCCGCGAACCGCACCCGACCCATGCCAATCTGGCGATGGCGCTCGAACTGATCGAAGCCTCGCGGGCCAAGCTCGGCGTGCTGAGTCATCTCGACAAGAGCCTCGATTATGCCACCTTGAGCGCCGAGCTTCCGGCGCACGTGCTGGTTGCTTTCGATGGAATGGAGCTTGCGGCGTGATGCCGAGCGGAGACTGGATTGTCGGGCTGATCGCGGTGCTGCTGGTGCTGACGATCAATTGGCGCGCGATGCAATCGCAGAACATTCCTGGGCCGGCCAAGATTCGGATGATCCTGATCTGGGGCGTGATTATCCTTGGCGTGGTGCTGC
>JANOGS010000298.1:0-3184 GCA_031414115.1 Novosphingobium sp.
GCCAGCGCCTTGGGGGTCGACCCGCCCGACTGGTCGAGCGCGGCGATAAAACCGTTTCCGGTAGCCATCTTGGCGGTCATTTCGGCATGGTTCATGGCTGCGGTCCCTGTCCTTGCATAGGTATGTAATGCGGCGCCCATAGCGGCGGCGCGCGGGTGCTGCAACTGCACCATCGGGCTAATTCAGGCGATTTCGAGTGCCTTGACGCCGGGCAGTTCCTTGCCCTCCATCCATTCGAGGAAGGCCCCGCCGGCGGTTGAAATGTAGGTAAAATCTTGCCCGACCCCGGCATGGTTCAAGGCCGCAGCGGTGTCACCCCCGCCCGCGACCGAGGTCAGCGCGCCCTCTTTGGTGAGCGCGGCAGCGCTGCGGGCAAGCGCGACGGTGGCAGCATTGAAGGGCAGGGTCTCGAAGGCGCCGAGCGGGCCGTTCCAGACGAGAGTCCGGCAGGTTTTGAGGACGTCGGCGAGCGCCTCGACTGCCTGGGGGCCGATGTCGAGGATCATCTCGTCGGGCGCGACTTCGTGGACGTTGCAGGTCCGCAAGGATGCCGGATTGGCGGCGAATTCCTTTGCAACAACAACGTCATAGGGCAGATGGACGGTGCACCCGGTCTGATCCGCCGCCGCCAGAATCGCCTCGCAGGTAGCGGCCAGTTCGTGCTCGCAGAGCGACTTTCCGACCGCAATTCCGCGCGCGGCGAGGAAGGTGTTGGCCATCCCGCCGCCGATGATCAGATGCTCGACTTTGCTGACAAGGTGTTGAAGAACATCGAGTTTCGAGGAAACCTTGGCCCCCCCAACAACGGCACACACCGGGCGCACCGGGGCGTCTAGAGCCGCCACCAAGGCGCACAGCTCGGCCTCCATGGAGCGTCCGGCGTAGCTCGGCAGCAGATGCGCCAGCCCCTCGGTGCTGGCATGAGCGCGATGCGCGGCGGAGAAGGCATCGTTGACGTAGAGGTCACCATTGGCGGCGATCGCCCTGGCCAGTTCGGGGTCGTTCGTTTCCTCGCCTTTCCAGAACCGGGTATTCTCGAGCATGGCGATGTCGCCGGGGCGCAGGATGCCGATTGTTTGCGCGACCACCGGCCCGGCGATCTCGGGCACAAACATCACTTCGCGGCCCAGCACCGCCTGGACCGCGTCAATCGTCATGCTGACCGACAGGGTCGAGACCTTCTCGCCCCCCGGCCGGCCGAAGTGGGCGAGCAGCAGCACCTTGGCGCCCTTGTCCGCCAGTTCCAGGATTGTCGGCGCCGAGGCCCGTACCCGGGTGTCGTCGGTCACCGCGGCGTCCTGCATCGGCAGGTTTAGATCGACCCTGACGAGGGCAACCTTGCCGCTCAGGTCGGCGGGGAGTTCATCGAGGGTCTTGAACTTGGTCATGATACGTCCCGCCTGCTATTTCGGGGACAGTATACTAATTAGCCTTGCCTGCCTTGCGTTCCGGCAACGATGGTCGCGCTAATTAGTATACTGTCCCTGAAATAGGGTTAGATCAACTTGCCCATCGCACCCGCTGTATCGACCATGCGGTTGGAGAAGCCCCATTCGTTGTCGTACCAGCTGACCACGCGGACCAGCTTGCCGTCGATCACCGCGGTTTCCAGGCTGTCGACGGTCGAACTCGCCGGGCAGTGGTTGAGGTCGATCGAGACCAGCGGTTCGTCGGTCCAGGCCAGCACGCCTTTCAGCGCGCCTTCCGCTGCACCCTTAAGCAAGGCGTTGACCTCGTCCCTGGTGGTATCGCGCGAAGGGGTGAAGGTCAGGTCGATCAGGCTGACGTTGGGGGTCGGCACCCGCACCGCCGAGCCGTCGAGCTTGCCCTTGAGTTCGGGCAGCACCTCGCCCACCGCGCGGGCGGCGCCGGTGGTGGTCGGGATCATGCTCATCGCCGCAGCGCGCGAACGGCGCGGATCCTCGTGGATCTGGTCAAGGATCTTCTGGTCGTGGGTATAGGCATGGATCGTGGTCATCAGCCCGCGCTCGATCCCGATCGCGTCGTTGAGCACCTTGGCCACCGGTGCCAGGCAATTGGTGGTGCAGCTGGCGTTGGAAACGATGACGTGATCGGCGCTCAGCTTGTCATGGTTGACCCCGAAGACCACGGTCAGATCGACGCCCTTGCCCGGGGCCGAGAGCAGCACCCGTTTGGCTCCTGCGGCCAGGTGCTTCTCGCACGATGCGCGGTCGGTGAAAAAGCCGGTGCATTCGAGCGCGATATCGACGCCATTGGCGGCGTGCGGCAGGTTGGCCGGATCGCGCTCGGCAGTAACCTGGATCCGCTTGCCATTGATCACCAGGTTATTGCCGTCGACTTCGACCGTGCCCGGGAAGGCGCCGTGGACGGAGTCGCGCTTGAACAGCATCGCATTGGCCTGGGCCGAGGCGAGATCGTTGATCGAGACCAGTTCGAGGTCATGGTCGCTGCGCTCGATGATCGCCCGCGCGACATTGCGCCCGATGCGCCCGAAACCGTTGATTGCAACCTTGATTGCCATGACTTGAACTCCTGCTTGGCTAGCCCAGCCGGGCCTTGATCTGGGGAACGATGGCTTCCACCGAGAAGCCGAAATGCTTGAACAACTGATCGGCCGGGCCCGAGGCACCGAAGCTGTCGATGCCAATGGTCATCCCGGTGCCAACGTACTTTTGCCAGCCCAATGTGACACCTGCCTCTATCGAGACCTTGAGTACGTCTGCGGGCAGTAGCTCGGCACGATAGGCGGCGTCCTGTTCGTCGAACAGTTCAGCGCAGGGCATCGAGACAACATCGGCGCCGATTCCATCAGCTTCGAGCGCGGCGGCAACGTCCATCGCCAGCGCCACTTCCGATCCGGTCGCCACCAGCACCACGCGGCGGCCCGCGCCTGCTGGCTTAAGCCGGTAAGCGCCACGCGCGGTCTTCATCGCAACGTCGCTGCGCAGCGACGGCAGGTTCTGCCGGGTCAGCGCCAGCACCGAAGGCCCGTCCGCCCTGGCCAGCGCCAGCGCCCAGCATTCCGCCGTTTCCACCGCATCGGCCGGGCGGAACACCTGGAGGTTGGGGATCAGGCGCAGCGACATGACATGCTCGATCGGCTGGTGCGTCGGCCCGTCCTCGCCCAACCCGATCGAATCGTGCGTCATCACATAGATCACCCGCGCCTGCTGCAACGCGGACAGGCGGATCGCCGGACGGC
>JANOGS010000299.1:0-9610 GCA_031414115.1 Novosphingobium sp.
GATCGCACCTGGGGCACCCGCAAGGCGAGCTACGAGATCCGCCGCGAGACCAGCGGCAACCACTACCTCAGCCTGCTCCCTCAGGTCGCGGGTGAACCGGCGGTGCTGTTTACCGACCCCTATTTCCGCAAGGTCAGCGGCGAGCACTATTCGCTGGTCGCCGATGTCAAGGTGGATCGCGCGGTGAGCATCGAGCTGGCGGTCAAGCCGCGCCAGGGTGCGGGCGAGAAACCCACTTCGCCATGGAAGGGCGGGCTGCCTGCCGGCAAAGTCGAACTTGAACCAGCCCCCGGCTGGCAGCGGATCCGGATCGATTTTACCCGCAAGCTCGAGCCCGGCAAGGAGCCCGCGCCGCTTCGGCCAATCATCTCGGTAACCTACAAGCAGGGCAAGGCCGCCGGGGTGCTGCCGGTGATGGTCGACAATCTGGCCTTCGTCGAATGGGAGATGCGCCCCGAGGCGGAACTGCCGCCGGGCGAGCGCTGGTTATGGACGCACTGGGCGCAGGGGGATTGAGCCTGCAAATCCTCCCCCCTTGGGGGAGGTGCCGATCAAAGTGAGGCGGAGTGGGATGGGGTCACAACGCTGGCCTTGTGCCCCTGTCCCCCGCCGTCAGCCCTGACGGGCTGCCACCTCCCCCAGAGGGGGAGGATTTTGAAGTGACTCACCCTTTCGGCTTCGCCTTGCGGATCATTCCTTCCTGCGCGACGCTGGCCACCAGGCGGCCGTCGCGGGTGAAGATCTGCCCGCGGTTGAAGCCGCGGCCATTGCCGCTCCACGGGCTGTCGGTGGCGTAAAGCAGCCATTCGTCGGCGCGGAACGGCTCGTGGAACCACACTGTGTGGTCCAGGCTGGCGCTGATCACTTCGCCGCGCGCCCAGCTGAGGCCGTGGGGCAGGGCGCAGGTGCCCAGCAGGGTCATGTCACTGGCGAAGGCGAGCATGGCGCGGTGGATGCGCGGATCATCGGGCAGTGGGGCGACGGTGCGGAACCATGAGTGCGAGCGCGGCGGGGCCGGGACCGGGTTCATCCAGTGCCGGCCTTCGACCCCGCGCAGCTCGATCGGGCGCGGGCTGAGGAAATGATGCCGCGCCTCGGGCATGGCCTTCTCGGCATAGCGGCGGCGGACTTCGGCCTCGGTCTCAAGCTCCTCGGGCGGGGGCACGTCGGGCATCGCTGCCTCGACGTGGTGCAGCCCTTGCTCGTGCTTCTGGAATGAGGCGGTGAGAGTGAGGATCGGGCGGCCTTGCTGGCTGGCGACGACGCGGCGGTTGGAGAACGAACCGCCATCGAAATCACGCTCGACCCGGTAATCGGTCTCAAAATCCTCGCTGCCGCCGCGCAGAAAATAGCAGTGCAGCGAATGGGCATCACGCGCCGGATCGACGGTCAGTTCGGCGGCGTGAAGCGCCTGGGCGATCACTTGCCCGCCGAACACCCGGCCCACCCCGCCGCGCTTCTTGCGGCCGAGGTAATGATCGTTGCCCTGGTCCTGAACCTCGAGCAGCTTGAGCAGGCTGGCCACCAGTTGCTCGGGAGTGCGTTCGCTTTCCATGCCGAGCCTTTGCTGCGCCGCAGCGGACCCGTCAATAGATCGCGTTCGGCATCCTACCGGCTTTCGTCCAGCCCGCCCGGATTGCGCCCCAATTCGGCCCGCACCAACCGCGCGAACAGGGCGCGGCGCCACTTGCCGCCGATCGCGAACGAAACCCGGCCGACGCTGCGCTTTTCCCGCCAGATCCGCTCGATCATCGGATGGTCGGCGGCGGCGCAGCTGTCACACCAGCGGACCTCGGCGTGATCCAGCAGTGCCAGGTTTTCGCGCTGGATCAGCACCCCGGGGGAGAAGCGGGCATAGCGCTCGTCGAAGGCGGTCTTGTAGGAGAAGGCGCCGGGCGGGGTGAGGAAATTGGCCAGCATCGCGATCGGTTCGCCGTCGAGGCTGAGCGTCAGCCGTTCGAGCCGGCCGCGCGAGGCCGCGCCCGAGAGGGCATCCTTGAACAGCCGCGCGGTCGCCTGGTGCGAGCCGAGCGCGGAACCGGCGCCGCCTTTCCAGCCCGAATGCTCGAGTGCGAGAAAATTCTCGCACCAGCGCAGCAGATGGGCATCATCGCGGCGGCGCTCGAAAGTCAGCTCGCCCAGTTCGGCCAGGCGGGTGTGCTGGCGGCGCAGTTCCTTGCGCTTCTTGCCCGACATGCTCGCTTCAAAATAGGCCTCGGGCGAGAGGTTGGACGAGAGCATCGCGCGATCCTCGCGATAGACGATCGGGGCAAGGCGATCCTGCTCGGCCAGAACCGCCTGCAGCGCCTCCCACAGCGGTCCTTCGAGCGGGATCTGGGCGAGGTGGAGGAACAGCCCGGCGCGGGGGTTGGCATCGGCCCAGGCGAGCAGCGTCCGCCAGAACTTGCGCTCGAGCCCGGCAGCAACCAGCGGCGCGCCGAGGAAGCAATTGCCGTGGATCCAGCCGGTCAGCTGCGGGATCGGCCAGCGGTAATAGCGCGCCTCGCGGCGCAGCGGCAGGATCCCGGCCAGCTCGCCGTCGAACTCGAAGCGCAGCAGCTGAACCGTGCCCTTGGGATCATGCGCCCGCAGCGCTGGCAGCAGGTACCAGCTTTCGTGAAATGGATTGGGTTCGGCCGCGCACAGGGCCAGCGCGTCCCAGGCGAAGCGGGCCTCAGGCGCGTCCATCGCTTGCCAGGGAACCGCGCGGATCCGCCCGGCGGGAACGATAGCGGGCGCAGCGCCGGGCCGCTGATCGTCGTGCCGGGCCCTGGAGGCCGTGCTTGCCACGTCTATGCTTCCCCTGCGGCGTCGAAATGGGCCGCTGCAGGGCAGGTATTAACCTTGAAATACCAAGGAAAAGCTAACGTCCAGGCCAAGCAAAACCCCGCCCGGATCGCTCCGGACGGGGTCTTGTTTCAACCAATTGGCTGGATCAGGCTCAGTGCCCGCCGGCCAGCGCCGCGAGCAGCAGCAGCGCGACGATGTTGGTGATCTTGATCATCGGATTGACGGCGGGGCCGGCGGTGTCCTTGTAGGGATCGCCGACCGTGTCGCCGGTCACCGCGGCCTTGTGGGCTTCAGAGCCCTTGCCGCCGTGGTTGCCGTCTTCGATGTACTTCTTGGCATTGTCCCAGGCGCCGCCGCCCGAGGTCATCGAGATCGCGACGAACAGCCCGCCAACGATCACGCCAAGCAGCAACGCGCCCAGCGCGGCGAAGCCCTCGGCAGGCCCCGCCACCCAGCTGATCACGTAATAGACCGCGATCGGCGCCAGCACCGGCAGCAGCGACGGGACGATCATTTCCCGGATCGCCGCCTTGGTGACCAGATCAACCGTGCGGGCATAGTCAGGCTTGGACTCGTAGGTCATGATCCCGGGGTTGTTCTTAAACTGGTCGCGAACGTCCTTGACCACTTCGCCCGCTGCGCGGCCCACCGCCGTCATCCCCATTGCCCCGAAAAGGTAGGGCAGCAGCGCGCCGAGCAGTAGCCCGACGATGACATAGGGGTTCTCAAGGCTGAAGCTGACTTCGCCGTTGGTCAGATCGCCGTCCGACAGCAGCGGGAAGAACTCCTTGAGGTCGGTGGTATAGGCGGCGAACAGCACCAGCGCGGCGAGGCCGGCCGAACCGATCGCATAGCCCTTGGTGACAGCCTTGGTGGTGTTGCCCACCGCGTCGAGCGCGTCGGTCTTTTCACGGACCGAATCGTCAAGGCCCGCCATTTCGGCAATCCCGCCGGCGTTGTCGGTAACCGGACCGTAAGCGTCGAGCGCGACGACCATCCCGGCCAGCGCCAGCATCGCGGTGGCCGCATAGGCAATCCCGATCAGGCCGGCGAGCTGGTAGGAGACGATAATCCCGGCGCAGATCACCAGCGTCGGTAGGGCGGTCGATTCCAGCGAAATCGCCAGACCCTGGATAACGTTGGTGCCGTGGCCGGTTTCCGAAGCCTTGGCGATCGAGCGCACCGGACGATAGTTGGTGCCGGTGTAGTACTCGGTGATCCAGATGATCAGCCCGGTGATAACCAGGCCCACCAGCGAGCAGTAGAACAGCGTGCGGCCGGTATAGGCCTGGCCGGCGATCGCCGTTTCCATGCCGCCCAGCGCATAACCGATTGCCCACCAGATCGCCGGGACCGAGAGCACAGCAGTGACCAGGAAGCCCTTGTACATGGCGCCCATGATGTTCTTGCTGCCTCCCAGCCGGACGAAATAGGTGCCGATGATCGAGGTGATGATGCAGACGCCGCCGATCAGCAGCGGCAGACTCATCAGCGTCATCAGGTTGTCTGCGCCCTTGAGCAACAGCGCGGTCAGGACCATGGTTGCGCCGATGGTGTCGACATAGGTTTCGACCAGGTCGGCAGCCATACCGGCGCAGTCGCCGACGTTGTCACCGACATTGTCGGCGATCACCGCAGGGTTGCGGGGATCGTCTTCGGGGATCCCGGCTTCGACCTTGCCGACCAGATCGGCGCCGACGTCGGCAGCCTTGGTGAAGATGCCGCCGCCGAGACGCGCGAAGATCGAGATCAGCGAGGCACCAAAAGCCAGGGCGACCAGCCCGTCGATCACCGTGCGGTCAGCGCCGCCAACAGTGTGGCCAGCGGGGCCGGTGAGATACCAGAAGAAACCGGCGATCGCGAGCAGCGCCAAGCCTGCAACCAGCATGCCGGTGATCGCACCGGCGCGGAACGCCAGGGTCAGGCCTTCCTGCAGCCCGACTTGCGCCGCCGCTGCGGTCCGCACGTTCGAGCGCACCGAGATGTTCATCCCGATGAACCCGGTCGCGCCCGAAAGCACCGCGCCAAGCACGAAGCCAGCCGCCGAAATTGGTCCGAGGAAGTAGCCGACCAGCACCGCAACAACCACGCCGACCATGGCGATGGTGCGATACTGCCGCCCCAGATAGGCCTGTGCGCCTTCCTGGATTGCCGCAGCGATTTCCTGCATCTTTTCGTTGCCGGCCGAAGCGCCGAGCACCTGGCGGCTGGTGAAGGCGCCGTACAATACGGCAACCAGCCCCAGCAAAATCGAAATTTCAATAAGACCCACGGGAACTTCCCCTTATTTAGACCGCAGCGCTATCCTGAAGCCCATAATGAAAGCCCCGCCAATGCGGGGCAGCCGGGGTCGCTATAGGCAGGTTTTGCGCCAATGCAACGCTTGTGCGCCGGTTTTCCTGCCTTTTGCCGGAACCGAATTTTGCGCTTTGTACTGTTACGAAACAACGGTTTGGCTAAAGCGAAACCAAGGATTCTTGCCAGACATCGTAGTTTATGAAACATTAAGGCCATGCAAAGCGCCGTCAAACAGCTGTTCTATTGGATGCCGTTCCTGTTCGGGATCGGATTCATCGCCCCTCTGATCGCCCAATCGCTGGCGTACTGGGGCCTGCCCGCGCCCTGGGGAATGAGCGGGATCGGCTTCGGCCTGCTGATCGGAGCGCCCTGGGGGTTCTATGCGACGCTGCGAGGGCGCTGGGTATGAGTGACGTTGTGACCATGACCGCCGGCCTGGCTCCAGAGCTCGATCGCGGCCCGGCGATTACGCTGCCCGAAAGCGCCGGGCTTGACCAGCACACCCGCCGCACCCTGCTTCAGCAGGAACGCGCGATTGCCAGGAAGTACTCCTCCGCAACCAAGGCGATGTGGCCCTATACGCTGGTGACGCTGGGCTGCTTCGCGCTGTGGCTGGCCTTCTGGCCCCTGGCGATGCTGGACATTCTGCCGCTGTGGCTGGGTTTCATCGCCTCGACCGTGTTCGCGGCGGGGGGGTATATCACCAGCCACGAGGCGATGCATTCGAACATCGGCCGCCCCGGCAGCAAGACCCGGTTCTGGAACGAGGCAACAGGGCAAGTCGCGACGATCATCCTGATCTTCCCGTTCAGCATGGCGCGGATGATGCACCTCCATCACCATTATTACACCAACGATCCCGAGAAGGATCCGGATTATACCGACGAGGCCAAGGGCAAGTACCACGCCTGGTACAAGACCTGGCTCAACCGCCAGCCCGGCGCCGATGGCTCGATCCACCACTACAAACGTGTGCTTGAACGGATCGGCACTCCCGCTGCCAAGGCCGCGCTGCGCGATACCATGCTGCTCCAGCTGTTCGCGATGGGGTTCTTCTTCGCGATGGCCTGGGCGGGCTATGCCATGGAAGTGGCGCTGCTGTGGTGGCTGCCGCGCCATCTGGGCCTCAGCTACATCCGCTATTGGCTGAGCTGGGCCCCGCACCACCCGCGCACCGGCACCGGGCGCTATGATAACACCCGGATCTTCAGGACCTGGATCGGGCATCACCTGTCGATGGGGATGCAGTACCACCTGGTCCACCATCTCTATCCCGAGATCCCCAACCACCTGACCCGCTATGCCTACCGCGAGATGAAGCCGGTGCTTGAGGCGCGCGGGGTGGATTGCTCGGCGCTGAAGGACTGAGCGGGCAACAGATCCTCCCCTGCCGGGGGAGGTGCCGAGTGAAACGAGGCGGAGGGGGATAGGGTCACGACGCTGACCTTGTGACCCTATCCCCCTCCGACCCGCCTGTGGCGGGTCACCTCCCCCGATGGGGGAGAAGTTGACCATGCTCATAGCCCATTTCGCCTGACGGCGGCTCGCCGTCGAGCAGCAGTGGGTTGTCGCCGCGCGGTTGAACCGATCCGATCCGGTGTGCAAGGACCGGCGGTTCCACCCCCTCAGGTAGCGCGAACAGCAACTGATAATCCTCGCCCCAGCGCAGTGCTTCGTCACGGCGCGCTTCAGGTGTAGCGATCGGAACTGCCGCGCGGTCGATCGCCAGGGTCACGCCCGAGGCCTCCGCCATCCGCGTCGCATCGAGCAGCAATCCGTCGGACACATCCATCATCGCGCTGACCTGCGGGGCAAGCGCCTGTCCTTGCGCCAGCAGCGCGACCGGGCGGCGATAGGCGGCGGAATCGCCCGTGCCGGCCTTCTGCGCCTCGAACCCCAGCATCGCCGCGCCAACCGCGCCGGTGATCCACAACCCGTCGCCCACCCGCGCCCCGCCGCGCGAAGGCACCGGGCGGTGCGTGGCACGCCCGATCGCGGTCAGGCCCAGGTTCTGCGGGCCATTGGCGCTCACCGTATCGCCGCCGAGCAGCGCAGCGCCATAGTGCGCCAAAGCTTCACTCAGCCCCGCGAGAAAACGCGCATCGTCGTTCCCCAGTTGATAGCCCAGCAGCACAGCCAGCGGCTCGGCGCCTTTGGCGGCGAGGTCGGACATGTTGGTGGCGACCAGCTTCCAGGCCAGATCGGCAGGGTCCTGGCCCGAGAGGAAATGCACCCCTTCGACCATCGCATCGTGGGTCAGCACCAGCGCTTCGCCGCCGATCTCCAGCACTGCCGCATCATCATTCAACCCCCGCGCGGCGGGATGCGTGGCCAGGCCGCGCAGCATATCGATGAAGGCGGATTCGCGGCTCAGCGGACCGCCTTGGCGACCGCGTCAAGCACGCCGTTGACGAATTTCGCCTCGCGCTTTTCAAAGAAGGCGTGAGCAACATCGACGTATTCGCTAATCGCGGCAGCGGTGGGGACGTCGGCGCGGGCCATCAATTCCCAAGTGCCGGCGCGGAGGATCTGGAGCATGGTCCGGTCGAGCCGGGGGAGTGACCAGCCCTCGGCCAGCTTGCTTTCGAGCAGACCGTCGATTTCCTCGCGCCGCGCCGCGACGCCCTGGACCACGTCGTCGAAGAACGCAGTTTCGGCAGCGGCGTACTGGTCGCCCTCGATCTCGGCGCCGAGGCGGTGCTGGTGGAATTCGTCGAGCAGCCGGGCGAGCGGAGTGCTCTCCATCTCGAGCTGGTAGAGCGCCTGGACTGCGGCAAGGCGGGCGGCGGCACGGGCCTGGCGCTTGTCGGCTTTGGACGCGTTCATATCCCCAGCCTGACTTCGATCGAGCGGGCGTGGGCTTGCAGCCCCTCGGCCTCGGCGAGTTCGATCGCTGCCGGGCCGACTGCCCGCAGCGCTGCCTCGTCAAGTTCGATAAAGCTCGTGCGTTTCATGAAGTCCAGCACCGAAAGTCCGGAGGAAAAACGCGCTCTCCGCCCGGTCGGGAGCACATGGTTGGGTCCGGCGACATAGTCCCCAACCGCTTCGGGGGTCATCCGCCCGAGGAATACCGAGCCGGCATGGCGGATCGCCTTGAACAGCTTCTCGGGATTGGCGGTGGCGATCTGGACGTGTTCGGCGGCGAGCGCGTTGGCCAGCGCCGGGGCTTCGTCAAGACTGGCGACCTCGATGATCGTGCCGTGGGTGTTCCAGCTTTCGGCAGCGACCCGCGCGTTCGGCAGCATCGCCAGCTCCACCCCGATGCGGTCGGCGACGGTATCGGCGAACACCGCATCGTCGGTGATCAGGATCGATTGCGCGGCAGGATCGTGCTCGGCCTGGCTGAGCAGGTCGGCGGCAATCCACTCGGGGTCGTTCTGCGCGTCGGCGATCAGCAGGATCTCGCTCGGGCCGGCGACCATGTCGATGCCCACGACGCCGTACAATTGCCGCTTGGCCTCGGCCACCCAGGCGTTGCCGGGGCCGGTGATCACATCGACCGGCTTGATTCGCTGCGTGCCATAGGCCAGCGCCGCCACCGCCTGCGCCCCGCCGATCCGCCAGACTTCGTCCACTCCGGCAAGATGCGCCGCCGCCATTACCAGCGGATTGACCGCGCCCTTGGGGGTCGGGGTCACCACCACCAGCCGTTCGACCCCGGCCACTCTTGCCGGAATCGCGTTCATCAGCAGCGACGAGGGATAGGCTGCGCGTCCGCCCGGAACATAGAGCCCCGCTGCATCGACCGCCCGCCAGCGCGCGCCCATCCGCACACCCGCATCGTCGGTCTCATCGCGGTTCTTGGGGCGCTGCTTTTCGTGGAAGGCGCGGATCCGCTGCGCCGCCAGTTCGAGCGCGGCGCGCAGATCGGGCTTGAGGCTGTCGAACGCCTCGCGGCAGTCGTCCTTGCCGATCTGCCAGTCAGCGTCGCTGGTCAGGTTGTGGCCGTCCCAGCGTGCGGTCATCGCGATCAGCGCCGCATCGCCGCGGTTCCTGACGTCGGAGAGGATTACCTGAACGTCGCGGGCAACGTCCTCGTCGCTCTCGCGGCGATCGGCGACAAGCCGCTTGAACGCCGCCTCGAAGCCTGGGTCGCGGGTGTTGAGGCGCAGCATCAGGCAGCCAGCTCGCGGAACCGCTCGACCAGCGCGGCGACCCGCTCGTCGGTCTTGAGCGCGGCACGGTTGACGATCAGGCGGGCGGAAACCTGCAAGATCGTGCCGGTTTCAACCAGGCCGTTGTCCTTGAGGGTACGCCCTGTCGAGACCAGATCGACGATCCGGCTGGCGAGGCCGAGCCCAGGGGCCAACTCCATCGCCCCGTTGAGCTTGATCACTTCGGCCTGAATCCCTTGCCGCTCGAAGTGGCGGCGGGTCAGGCTCGGGTACTTGCTGGCAACGCGCAAGTGGCTGATCCGGGCCGGATCGGCGGCCTGACCGACCGGCTCGGCGACCGCCAGCCGGCAGTGGCCGATATCGAGATCGACCGGCGCATAGAGGTCCGGATAGGCGAATTCCTCAAC
>JANOGS010000300.1:0-9571 GCA_031414115.1 Novosphingobium sp.
AGCACCGGCTTTACCACCGCGCTCGATCCGGCGGTCAAGCTCTACATGTGCGAGCTGCCCCGGCCCGAGATGGACGACAATCCCAGCGATGCCGAGGCGCTGATCGAAGCGCTGCGCGGGTTCGGGATCGAGGCCACGCCCGAGCTTCGCACCTTGCAAAAGCTCCAGCCGATCCTCGCCCAGAACGAGCGCCAGCTGATCGCGGTGGTGCGCGACGACGCGAAGATCATCGACGTCTGGCCGCCCTCGCCGTTCGATGCCTATGGCGCGGCGATCGACATCGGCTCGACCTCGATCGCGCTTTACCTCTATGATCTGACTCGCGGCGAGCTGGCCTTCGAGACCTCGGCGATGAACCCGCAGATCCGCTATGGTGAAGACCTGATGAGCCGGGTCTCGTACATCATGATGAACAAGGGCGGCGAGGAGCGGCTGACCGAGGAGATCCGCAAGGCCGTCGCCGCGATGCTCGAGGAAGCGCGCGCCGCGCTTGAATTAGGCCCCAACCAGATCCTTGAAGTAGTGCTGGTCGGCAATCCGATCATGCACCACCTGTTTCTGGGGATCAATCCGGTCGAGCTGGGCCAGGCGCCGTTCACGCTGGCGGTCAAGGACTGGTTCGAGGCGCCGGCCAACCGGTTCAACCTCGGCATCTCCGAAACCGCGCGGATATCGACCCTGCCGCTGGTCGGCGGGCATGTCGGGGCGGATACCACCGGCGCTTACCTTACCCAGATGCGCGGCATGGCAGGCCGCTCGGTGGTGCTGGTCGATATCGGCACTAATGCCGAGATCGTGTTGAGCCATGGGGGCCGCGTCGCCGCCGCATCGTCGCCTACCGGCCCGGCCTTCGAGGGAGCAGAGATCAGCGCGGGCGTGCGCGCCAGTCCGGGGGCGATCGAGCGGGTGCGGATCGATCCCGCCAGCGGCCAGGTCGAGGTCAGGATCATCGGTCATGACGGCTGGTTGTCCGACCAGCGCCCCGAGGAGCTGGCGCAGCACAAGATCACCGGGATTTGCGGATCGGGAATTTTCGAGGTGATGGTCGAACTGGCCAGCGCCGGGATCGTCAACCCCAGCGGGCTGTTCCGCTCCGAAACCACCCCGCTGCGGATGGTGCCCGAAGGCCAGAGCTGGAAGTTCCTGCTGGTCGACCGGCCCGAAAACCCGATCTACGTCAAGCAGACCGATGTCCGCGCGGTCCAGCTGGCCAAGGCCGCGCTGGCCGCCGGGGTGCGGCTGCTGACGGATTTCCTGGAGTGCGAAGAGGTCGAGGAAGTGCTGCTCGCAGGGGCGTTCGGCACCCACCTCGATGCCAAATATGTCGCCGATATCGGGATTATCCCGGGCGCCACCGCCGAAAACGTCCGCTCGATCGGCAATGCCGCGGGAATGGGTGCGGCGATGGCGCTAGTCAACCGCGCCGAGAAAGCCGCGATAATCGAAGCGGTAAAGCATATCATCAAAGTTGAGACTGCTACCGAGCCCAAGTTCCAGGACTATTTCGTCGCTGCTATGAGCTTCCCGACCGCGCCCGTTGCCGAGGGGCAAGCGACCAGCGGCCGAGGCCACCGCAGCCGCCAGCGCGCCAGATAAGGAAACTGAGATGTCGAGAGAAGGACGCACCGGAGGCCGCCGCGGCCGCGCCGCCGCCAATGCCGCGGAACTTTCCCCGCGCGAGCCCTATATCAAGCGCAACATCCCGCCCTATTCGGTGCTGGGCGATGCTGACCTCGCGATCCTGGAGGCTAATGCCGATACGATCCTTGAAGAGATCGGGATCGACATCAAGGACGATCCCGAGGCCAAGGCGCTGTTCGTTGCCGCCGGAGCCTCGGCCGATGGCGACCGGGTGCGCTTCCCGCGGGGCATGTGCCGTGAGATCGTGCAGCGCAGCGCGCCGGGGATTTTCACCCAGTACGCCCGCAATCCGGCCAACAATGTGGTGATCGGCGGCAACAACACCGTGCTGGTCCCGGCCTACGGCTCGCCCTTCGTCTACAGCCGCGAGGGCGGACGGCGCTATGCGACGATCGCGGACTTCCGCAATTTCGTGAAGCTCGCCTACATGGCCGACAGCCTCCACCATTCGGGGGGCACGATCTGCGAGCCGGTCGACCTGCCGGTCAACAAGCGCCATTACGACATGGTCTACAGTCACATCAAATACAGCGACAAGCCGTTCATGGGCTCGGTCACCCACCCCGACCGCGCCGAGGATTCGGTGAGCATGGCCAAGATCCTGTTCGACGAAGATTTCGTTGAGGAGAACTGCGTTACCGTCAACCTGATCAACGCCAACTCGCCGCTGACTTACGATGCCACCATGCTCGGCGCGCTCAAGGTCTATGCCCGGCACAACCAGGCAACCATGGTCAGCCCGTTCATCGTCGCGGGCGCGATGGCCCCGGTGACGGTCGCGGCGGTGGCAGCGCAAAGCCTGGCCGAGGGGCTGTGCGGGATGGCCTTGGCGCAGCTGGTCCGCCCCGGCGCCCCGGTGATCTACGGCAATTTCGTCAGCTCGATGTCGATGCAGTCAGGCGCGCCGACCTTCGGCTCGCCCGAGGCTTCGCTGATTCTCAACGTCGGCGCGGCGCTGGCACGGCGGCTCGGGGTGCCGTTCCGCAGCGCCGGCGGCTTCACCGCTTCCAAGACTGCCGACGCCCAGGCCGCCTACGAGGCCGCCAACACGCTGCAACAAGGCCTGCTCGCCGGGGTCAACTTCATGCTCCACACCGCCGGCTGGCTCGAGGGTGGGCTGGCGATGGGCTATGAGAAGTTCGTGATGGATTGCGACCAGGCGGCGATGATGGCGGTCTATGCCAAGGGCGTCGACATGTGCGCCAACGGCATGGCGCTCGACGCCATGCACGAGGTCGGGCCGGGCAAACACTTCCTCGGCTGCGCCCACACCCAGGCAAATTTCAAGAGCGCGTTCTACCGCTCGACCGTGGCCGACAACAACAGCTACGAGCAATGGGTCGAGGACGGCAAGCAAGATGCCGAGCAGCGCGCGGAGAAGCTCTACAAGGAAGCCTTGGCCAGCTATGTCGCGCCCGAACTCGATCCCGATATCGACGCGCGGCTGGTCGCCTTCATGGAGGAGAAGAAGGCCAGCTTCGCGGATTCAAACATCAGTTAGAGCGGAACTTCCTAAAGGAAGGGCAGTTCCACCAGCTTGGCCGCGGTCACCCCAGATGGCCGTGTGATTTCGACCATATCGCCGACCTGATGTTCGACCGCGATCAGCGCATAGCCGATATTGGCCTTGAGCCGCGGTGACCACATGCAATTGGTCATCTGGCCCGCCTTGCGGCCGTTGACCACAATGTCCTCGCGCGCAAAGCCCAGCGGGGCGGGCGTGTCGCCCTCGAGGATCAGGCCGAGCTGGTGGCGCTTCACGCCCTCGCGCTTGATCTGGCGCAGTGCCTGGATGCCGAGGACGTCGTCGGCAACATCCAGATTGACATACTTTTCCATCCGCACTTCGAACGGATTGGTGTGGTCATCGGTATCACCGCCGACCGATACCAAGCCGCTTTCGGTGCGTTCCGCCGTCGCCGGCGCGCCCGGACCGATACCCCAAGGCTGTCCCGCTTCCTTGAAGATATTCCACAGCTGCGTGCCCTTGGTGCGATCCTTGAGGTAGATCTCGAAACCGCCCTGTTTCGACCAGCCTGAACGCTGCACGGTGACCTGCATCCCCTCAATCTCGGTATCGCGGAACCAGAAGTATTTGATCTCCCGCACCCAGTCGCCCAGCACTGAGGCGACCACATCCTCGGCCTTGGGGCCCTGCAAGGCCATCGGCGAAACGTCGGGCTCGCTGATTTCGACGTCCAGCCCGCGCTCGGCGGCGATCGCGCTGGCCCATAGCCACAGGTCATTGTCGGCGATCGAGAACCAATAGAGATCGTCGGCGTGCTTGAGCAGAATCGGATCATTGATGATCGTGCCGCGATGGTTGCAGATCGGCACATATTTGCCCTGGCCGTATTTGCACTTGGAGAGATCGCGTGCTGCCAGGATCTGTGCGAGCTTGCCCGCGTCCTTGCCCTTCAGCTGAACCTGCCGTTCACAGCCGACATCCCATTGTGAAACGCCCTCGATCAGCCGCCAGTATTCGCCGTCCGGATCGCCGTAAGAGGTCGGCATGATCATGCCGTTGTAGATGCTCGCCGTCGCCATGCCTTCGGCAACCGTCGAATCGTAAAACGGCGAGACCCGCAACCGCGCTGATGGAAAAACGGCAACCATCGAAATTCTCCCTTGGTGCTGACTGGCTCAGTCCTTGAGGACCTTTGCCGCAGTCTTGTTCATGAAGGCGGAAAGCCGTTCCTTCGAAGCGGGCTGGGTGTTGGTAATCCCGGCGATGAAGGCTTCTGCGTAATAGGCGTCGCCCGATGCCATATTGCCGATATGGGCGATGCCCGAAGTTATCGCAAAGTTGGAAAGCGGCGGATTCTGAGCGGTCTTGGCGGCGATTTCCATCGCCTTGTCGAGGCTGGAACCTTCGACCAGATATTGGCACAGGCCAACCGCAACCGCCTCTTCGCCCGAATAGACCCGGCCGGTCAGCATCATGTCGATCATCCGCGCCTCACCCACCAGTCCGGCAACCCGGACCGTTGCGCCGCCGCCGGTAAAGATGCCGCGCTGGCCTTCGGGCAGGGCAAAGTAGGTGGTCTGATCGGCAACGCGGATGTGAAACGATGAAGCCAGTTCAAGCCCCCCGCCCACCACCGCGCCATTCAGCGCGCCAATCACCGGCTTGCCGCAATGCTGGATGGCATCGAAAGCCGCATGCCAGCCGGCGGCAGATATACATGAAATCGGTAGCGCTGCGGTCTTCGAGATGGTGTTCTATCAGATCAAGCCCGGCGCAAAATACGCTGCCTTGCGCCTTCACAACCACTGCGCGAACCGGATCGCTGCGGCGAACCCAATCGAACAGCGCGCAAATCTCTTCGATGAACGCCGCCGACAGGGCATTGCGCTTGTCCGCGCGGTCCAGCGTGATGACTGCGACATCTGCGGCAACTTCGACCTTCATGAAATCACACGTGGGAAGATTGTCTATCATTACCAAAGCTTGTCTCCGTTTGCCGCCCTTGCACAAGCCAATCTGATCTGGACCATCAGGTGGATGCGCGTCTAACGCAATTTACTCATAAGGGGATCGCAGAATGGCTGACTGGGCCAAGCACATAGAATTCGGCAATTTTGGTCAGTCTTCGCGCGAATTCTGGGGGATGCAGGTCAACCCCGTCGTATTTTTTCCGACTGCGCTGATCTCGCTGACGGTAATTGCCTGGTCGGTCCTCTCACCCGAGGGATCGGCAGCACTGTTCAATGCGATCCGGACCGGCGCGACAACCAATTTCGACTGGTTTTTCATGTCCGCCGGTAATCTGCTGCTGCTGTTCTGCGTCGGCGTCGGGGTCTCGCCGCTTGGCCGGATCCGGCTTGGCGGCAAAGACGCGCGGCCAGACTATTCGCGGGCTTCGTGGTTTGCGATGCTGTTCGGCGCCGGGATGGGGATCGGGCTGATCTTTTACGGCGTGGCCGAGCCGGTAACCCATTTCACTTCGTCGATGGCCGGCGGCGCGGCAGCCCCGCTGCTTGGAGCCGCAGGCGATCCGGCTGCCTCGCGCGACCTGGCCATGGCCGCGACAATCTTTGACTGGGCGCTGCATCCCTGGGCGATGTTCGCGGTAACCGGGCTGGCGCTCGCCGTTTTCGCGTATGATTTCGGGATGCCGCTGTCGCTGCGCTCGGCGTTCTATCCGCTGCTGGGCAAAGCGGTATGGGGCCGGGCCGGTGACGGGATCGAGGTGTTGGCAGTGCTGGCGACGATCTTCGGGCTCGCCACCTCGCTCGGGCTTGGCGCGCAGCAGGCTATGGCCGGGATCACCTTTCTCTACCACATTACCAGCTCTCCGGCCACGATCCTTGGCCTGATTGCGGTGATGGCGGGGATTACGTTCCTATCGGTGCGCGGCGGGATCGATCGCGGGATCCGGATTCTCAGTGAGGCCAACATGCTGCTGGCGCTGGCATTGCTGGTGTTCATCCTCGCCACTGGACCGGCGCTGGAACTGCTCGGCGATCTGGCGCGCAATCTGTGGGTCTATCTTGCTGCCCTGCCCGCCCTGTCAAACCCGGTAGGCCGTGCGGATAGCGGATTCTACCGCGACTGGTCGGTCTATTACTGGGCCTGGTGGATCAGCTGGGCGCCCTTCGTTGGCATGTTCATGGCGCGGATATCGCTGGGCCGGACGGTGCGCGAATTCATGGCCGGAGCGGTGATCGCGCCCAGCCTGCTCGGCATCGTCTGGCTGACGGTGTTCGGCGATGCCGCGATTGCGGCGATGCTTTCGGGCAAGGCCCCCGCCCTCGCCGGCGCAACGCTGGAGACGCAGATGTTCGTGTTGCTCGGCACCTTGCCCTGGGCCGAATTCACGTCATTCGTTGCGATCTGCCTGATCCTGATCTTCTTCGTCACCGGCTGGGATTCAGGGACGCTGGTGATCGACACCATGACCTCGGGCGGGCGCACCGATACCCCGCTGCGGCAAAAGGCGTTCTGGCTGTTCGCGGTCGGCGGGATCGGGGTAATGCTGCTGCTGACCGGGGGGCTGAACTCACTCCAGGCAGGCGCGATCGCCACCGGGCTGCCGCTGGCGCTGGTGCTGCTGGTGATGTGCTGGGGGACGTTGCAGGGCCTGCTGGTGCTGCACCGGCGAGCAAGTTAGCTGCCCGGCAACCGCGCCCACATATGTGTCACCCAGACCAGTGCGGCGCAGGCGGCCAGCGCCAGATAGGGTAGCCACCCGGCCCTGGGCACCACCAGCTCCTTCTCGAAGGGATCATCGGCGGTGCCTTCTGGAATCGGGAACTTGCCCTTGTCCTGAACGTAGTGGCGCCAGGCGAACACCGGAATGATCAGCAGTGCCGCCAGCAACCCGTTGCGCAGCGTCCCCTCGCCCCAGACATCGGCGCCGGCCCCCATCCAGGCCATATTGACGAAGCCCAGCACCGCGCCCACCGCAAGCAGCCAGGTTGGGCAGCGATAGGGCCGCGCCCAGGCCTTGCGGTCGATCCGGTGGATCCACCCGGCCTGCAGGTTGAGGAAGTTGAAAATGAAGTAGCAGACGTTGCTCATCATCAGCACCGCGAAATAGTCCGAGGCGAGCAGCAGGATCAGGTTGAAACCAAGGTCGGTCCACATCGCCGAAGTCGGGGCGCCGTGCTGATTGACCTTCGAGAGATAGCGCGGCAGCCAGCCATCGACCGAGGCCTGGTAAAGCGTCCGCGAGGAACCGAGCATCGAGGTCATGACGATCAGCAGCAAGGCCAGGATCAGCATCACGATCAGCAAGTTGCCGACGATCACCCCGCCGCCAACGATCTGCGCCAGCGCCTGAGCCACGCCCGAACCATCGTAGATCGTCGGATCGAGCATGCCCTCCAGCCCCAGCGAGGCCTGAAAGGCCAGCGGCACCAGGATGAAGATCGCCATGCACAAGAGGCCCGCTGCGAACAACGCCTTGGCGGTGTCCCTGGCTGGATCGCGGAATTCGCGAGTGTAGCACACCGCGGTCTCGAAGCCGTAGGTCGACCACCCCGCCCCGAACATTGCGCCGGCCAGTAGCGTCAGCCCCAGCGCGTCCCAGCTGCCGAAACTGATGTTCCCGGCCGCATCGCGGATCATCGGCAGCAGCGGGAACAGGTTTTCGGTCGGCAGGTCGCCAGTGATGAACGGGACCAGCCCGACCAGCAGCAGCGGGGTCATGCACAGCAGCCCAAGGATCTTCTGGAAGTTCGCCGCCCGCGCTGCGCCGTGGTGCTGCAGCGCGAAGGTCAGCAGCAGGAACCCGGCGGCGATCAGCGCGACCAGGTTGATCCGCATGGTCAGCCCTTCGCGAACCATGCCAAGGTCGAACAGGGTGATTTGCCAGGTCCGGATCGCCGAATCGGCCGGAAACAGGCTGACCATGACATAGCCCGCCGCCAGGCTGGTCCCCAGCGCCAGCACCGGCGACCAGGCCAGCCAATTGCACCACACCGAGATCGGGGCGATGAACTTGCCGTAGGGCAGCCAGCCCGCCGCGCCATAGACCGAGGCGCCGCCCGACTTGTTGGGGTAGAGTCCGGCAATCTCGGCATAGACGAACGACTGCATGAAGCCCATCAGGATCGAGGCGATCCAGATCACCCAGCTCGGCTGGCCGATCGTCGCCGCGATCCCGCCCATGGTCAGGAGCACGCCGGCGGGCACCCCGCTCGAGGCCCAGAACGCGTCCTTCCAGTCAAGCTGGCGGCGCAATTGCAGCTGGGCCGGGCCGTCCGTCATCTGCCCATGCTCCCGATTCCCCTTGGGCAATTTACATCAAATTGAAGCGTCATCCCAGCAAAGGCCGGGACCCAGACCAGCGACAAATGACGCCGCGAAGCGTCGCTGTTTCTTGTTCGGACTGGGTCCCGGCCTGCGCCGGGATGACGGGGTTGGTGACGAATAAACGTATTCCCACAACCCAACAGGCCCGCCTTCAGATCGACTCCCAAGGCGGGCCTGTCCGGCACTGGCGCGATCCCGAAGGGCTCAGTTGCCGAAATTGTAGCGCACCGTCACCCCCCAGGTGCGCGGCTTGGCATAGACTCCGGCGACCAGACCGGCGAACAGCGAGGAATCGAAAGCATAAACCCGGTACTGTTCCTTGAACAGATTGTTGACGAAGGCCGCGATTTCCCAGCGTCCGTCTTGCGCGCCATAGCTGATCCGCAGATTTTCGACGTGGTAGCCGCTTTCGCGCTCAACCGGCGCGCACAGCACGGTGAAGCAGAACTTGCCGGTAAGGGTCGAATCCGCCTGGATCGCCGCCTGACCGCCGCCCAGTCCAAACTCATAGCGAATCAGCGCGTTGCCCGCGAATCCCGGGGCCTGCGGCAGGTCGTGCTCGACGATTGAGGCCAGGTCGGGCAGCACAATGTTCTTGACCTTGCTGTCGAGAAACGAGGTGCCAAGCTGCAAGGTCAGGCCATCGACTGGCTTGGCGGTAAGCTCGGCTTCGAGTCCCAGCACCTTGGCAGGCAGATTTATCACCGACTGGATTGGGCCGACCTGCGCAAACGCCTGATAGTCCTTGTAGTCATAGTAGAAGCCCGCAAGATTAAAGTTCAGCGCCGAACTCGCCTTGAGCTTGAGCCCGAGTTACCAGGCATCAAGCTGCTCGGGGCGATAGGGAATGCCGTTGAGAAAGGCAGATTCGAACCCGGCGAACGGAGTGCCGGTCGAAAAGGTGAAGCCACCGCTCTTGCTGCCCCGGTTGAAGCTTGCGTAGATTAACGTGTCGTCGTTCGGCTTGTAGTCGATTTCGGCCCGCAGCGTTACGCCGTCGAAGGTCGGGCTGGCGGCGCTTGGCGCAACCAGCACACCGGCGGTTTGGGCCGGTCCGCCAAAGCTGGTGTAGAACATGCCGGTCGAACCGAAGTTGATGCCTACCCCGGTGCTCGGCTCGGTGCCGATATAGGCGCCGCGCTTCTTGTCACGCCAGTAACGGATCCCGCC
>JANOGS010000301.1:0-13504 GCA_031414115.1 Novosphingobium sp.
GCTGCACCCATGGCCGTGTCCTCCAACAGGCCACCATAGATTCAGACTTTCGACGCTTTGGAAATCCACAATCTGAGTCCGCTTCACTGCAGGTTGGTATAAAGCATCACCACGAGCCGGATCACCTCCGGCGAAGAATGAAAATAACGAAACGGCGAGGCTGGTTTTCGAGGACGGGGCATACCGCTGCCTTACGGTTCAACACCCCTCAATGCCAAGCGGTGCAGTTGCTTTGACAGTGCCATCTCGACCGTGCTGAAGCCGGTGACCTCGATCGGGAAGCTCGCCTCGATCTCCATCAGCTGCTGCAGTTCGATCGCGAGGATCTCGCTATCCCACCCCGCAAGTTCGGCGATGCGATTGTCGGCGAGGCGGTAGGCCCTGATCTGCTCTTCGCTGAGGCTCTCGATCCGCAGGACCGGAACGTGTTTGAGGCCAAGGCGCCTCGCTGCCTCGACCCGTCCATGCCCGGCGATGATGACATTATGCTCATCCACCAGCACCGGGTTGACGAAGCCGAACTCGCGAATCGAGGCAGCAAGGATGGTCAGCTGGTCGTCGCTGTGGGTGCGAGCATTGCCAAGGTGACTCTTGAGGTTGACGATCGGCACACTGACGATGCGGCCATCGCGATAGGCGGCCGCGCCGATCAGGCGGGCGGTGTCATTGCTGGTGTCGGTCATGAATCCTGGTCCTTCGGGTTGAGCCGGAAAGACAGGCGCGATGAGCGAGAGATGCAGCTAGGCAGCGATCGCGCACCGCGCCGCTGTTCGCGGCGAAGTTGGCGATCCGTTAGTGCTGCCTTTTGTGCTGCTCAGAAGGATCGAAATCGGCATAGGCCTGTGCTCCCAATCCGTCAACAAGCTATTGATCTAGATACTAATCCTTCGTCAGGGAGAATGCCGCGCCTCTTCTTTCCAGCCGCACCAGAGCCGGACACCGGCCGGCCTCATGCGGGCAATCAAGCGTGTCATGCAGGTTCTGGACTGCCTGTTTGTGCCTGATTGAGCCTGTTATCAGCCTGTTCCGAATACCCGGCTCACGGAGCGGAAACCCTTGATAATGCTTGGTCTTGGCCGCGATCCAAACGGCGATCGAGAGCTCAAATGATGCATATGCCTGTAAATTGGCCCGATAACAGGCTGGCGAGGCGCTGCACGCATATACCCCAAACGCCCAACCGTACTGGAAATGAGGGCCCCAGAGACATGAGGGCAAATCGCGCCAATTTGCCCCGGAGAACGGTTCTCCGATGTCAACTCTGAGTTTGAAATGGCGCGGAAATGCGGGGTGTTCTGGGGGTCATACCACATATGTATCAAGAGGTAATACTGTGTGGCGGAGAGGGTGGGATTCGAACCCACGGTACGGTTGCCCGTACACCGCATTTCGAGTGCGGCGCATTCGACCTCTCTGCCACCTCTCCGCGAGGATGCCCGTCGGGGCGCCCCCAAAAGGGGCCTGGACCGGTCGAAGAGCCGGGCGGTTAGCCGATGGCGGCGGCCTTGCCAAGTCCCCTTGCGGGACCTTTCCGGGGATCACATGCCGCTTTCCGTTGTTTCGCGGGGCCCCTGCGCCTATATTACCCAGCGATGGACCGCGCTTCATTCTTCTCTCCCCAGGCTGGCCGCGAAGTATCCGCCCCGCGTCAGGCCCGCGCGCGCTTTGGCATTGGCGATGTCGTCAAGCACCGGATGTTCGATTTTCGCGGGGTGGTGTTCGATGTCGACCCGGTCTTCGCCAATTCCGAGGAATGGTGGGACGCGATCCCCAAGGAAGTCCGCCCGCACCGCGAACAGCCGTTCTACCACCTGCTCGCCGAGAACGGCGATGCCAGCTATGTTGCCTATGTCAGCCAGCAGAACCTGCTGGAGGACGGCGAAGGCGGCCCGGTCGATCATCCCAGCCTGGATGAGCTGTTCGAGGATTTCGACCAGGGCCGCTACCGCCTCAGGCGCTCGCTGACGCATTGATGCGCGGGCTTTTGCCTGTTCGGGCAGGTTGAACCCATCGCCCCAGTGCCCAGGTTCCTCAGCGAAACGGAGACCTGAACCTTGCCCCACCTGCTGCGGCTGCTGCGCACGCCAAGCTGCCTGTTGGCATCCCTGACCATGCTGGCGGCATCGCCGCTCCGGGCCGAAGAACCGCGGGATCCTGGGGCAGAGGACCAGCCCGACCGGCTGGTGATGATCGGCCTTGGCCCGCGCCTGGCGCCCAGCTATCCCGGCTCGACCCGGGCTGAATTTGGCCCATTACCGGTGATCAACGTCTGGCGCGAGAATGAGCCGTTCCCGCTCGAGACCCCCGACGAGGGCAAGACCATCAAACTCGCCGGATCGCGCGACAAGGCTGCGGCCGGGTTGACCGTGGCGATCGCCCCGCGCCGCGGCCGCGAAGCCGCCACCCAAGGGCTGCGCACAGTCGGCTTCGGGATAGAGGCCGGTGCCTTCGCTGAAGGCTATGTGCTGCCCCGCCTGCGGCTGCGCGGCGAACTGCGCCACGGGATCGGCGGCCACGGCGCCGCCACCAGCGATCTCGCGCTCGACTATGTGCTGCGCGGCGCAAACGAGCGCGCGCTGGTGACGATCGGCCCGCGCGCGCGCTTTGGCAGCGCGACGTACAACCGCCGCTTCTATGGGATCGACGCCGCCGAAGCCGCGGCATCAGGCCTGCCGCAATACCGCGCCAAGGCCGGGCTCAACGCGCTCGGCGTGGTCGCCGGGGCCTATGTCCCGCTCGGCGAGCGCTGGGGCCTGTTCGGCTCACTCGGCTACGACCGGCTGATGAATGCCGCCGCCGAAAGCCCCCTCACTCGCCAGCGCGGCAGCCGCGACCAGCTGAGCGCAGGGCTGGCGCTGACCTATGTGTTCCGCATGAAGCGGTAGGGGTCGGGATTTACCGCCCCAGCGCCACATCAAGCCGCGCGAACAGCGCCGCCAGCTGGCGCGAAGTGATCCGTCCTACCCGTTCTACCAGCTGCGCCCTGTCGATCGCGACGATCAGCGTGCACTGCGCGACCGAATCGCGATCCAGCCCGCTGGCGCTGGCCGTGATCAGCAGGTTGGGCGGCGCTGCGGCCCAGGCGAGATTGCTGGTCAACGGAATGCAGATCGCGGTGTTCAGCTGGCTGCGATTGAGCGCGTCGCCCTGGACCACGATAACCGGGCGGCGAAAGCCCGGCTCGGAACCCGTCGGCTCGCCCAGATCGGCCCACCAGACCTCGCCCTGGGCGATCACTTGGCGGGCCTACCAGTCGGTCTGCGCCAAGGCCCGGCGCGCGGCGCGGCGGGCGAAGGCATCGGACGCACTGCCTGCCGCATCGACCGCAGCATTGATCGCCTCGGTCACGGCATCGGCGGAATGGCTGGCGACGAATTCCCCCAGCGCGCGGGCATAAACCTTGCTGCGCGGCAGCTTGAGCCGCGCCGCCAGCGCATCGGCTTCGGCGAAGATTGCGTCGGGGATGGATACGGCGACTTTCATACCGATGGTATGTCAGAATGTGGGTTTCGGGTCAAGGATTGGGTGTTTGCGCCAAACGTGCCATGTCACTGCAGAACGGAGAAAACCGGGCTTGGGCCAAGGAGTTTAGGGGTTATTGCAATTGTCGCCATAACCCGATTGACCCAACCCCAACCGGAGGCTGACCTGGACCGCTTGAGCGGTGTTCTTCACGCCGTATTTGCGAAGAATTGAGGAACGGTGGTGATCTACCGTCCTGGTCGAAAGCCCTAGCTGTTCAGCGATGGCGCTGCTCGAAATGCCACGGCACACCAACGCGAGAATTTCCGTTTCTCTCCGAGTTAGCGCGAACACCGGTGCGTCCCAGATGGCCTGCCGGACTGTCTCCACCGGATGTACATTTCCCGCTCTGCAGTCTGCAGGCGAATTCATTCCCCCCTTGAGGTCCGTCACGGTCCGCCTTGTCTTCTGGCTGATGTGGGTTGTGTGGGTGCGCACCGCGCTTGGGGTGATGCCAAGCTGGCTCGCAACAGTATCGGTCGAACAGCCAGACTCGATCAGGTCCAGGATCTGCCGTTCACGCGACGACAGCGCTGCCGGAGTCGATCGCTGCAACAGCGCATCGCCTGCCTTGACGGCATTCTGCGAGTTGGCTGCACGAATGGCCTCCAGCAGCCGGTCCTTGTGCCTTGGCCATTCGATGTAGTCAGCCACCCCGAGCCGCGCCGCTGCGACTACCCGTTGTGAATCGACTTGTTCGGCATAGGCGACAATCGCTGCTTGCCGATACCTGCCTCCAGCCAGCTGTTCGATCGCGTCGCCTTCATCGGCGACCACAAGTAGAGAAATTGTCCGATTGCTCTCCAGCTCTGCGGCGGTTTCGAATGGCAGGGCAACGAGCCCATTCTCCGAGAGAAACCGGGGAATTTTCGCTCGCCGTTCGGTTTGACTATCAACCAAGCCGATAGTGGAGATCGCAGACGGATCGAACATCGCGCTGCCGCTGTACCGGTCCGACGGTCCAGATCGCTGCAAATCTTGCCTCATTCAGATCGGCGGACAAAAAGGGCAGCCGCTCGTGCATGGGCAAATGTCCCCGGTGCGAGCTTGACGAACATCGGGCGCGACCAGGTTGAAACGGAGCCGGTCGAACCCGAGGCGACAGCGACGTCATTATCGCCATTCTGTTCCTGCTTGCCGAACCTGTGTGCGGTATGGTGAGTTTCCATTGTTGAGCCGTCCATAAAATAGTAGATGAACCAACTATCTCATGCATAAATAAACAAAATCAATGGATATTACTGTATCACGCTACATCTATTACGGCAACATATTCAGAAATACAATCGATTGAACAGTGGGTTTCGGGAATCGTAGGCGCTGCATGCTATTCACACTTTTTCCAGATTTTGATGCTTGAACTCATCCTAATTTTCGCATAATTGTGACACGCATAAGATGATCCTGATTGCTACCTGCCTCAAAAAATAATGGTCGAAGTTTTGGAATTGAGCGCTCGGTGCCTGGGAAAACAGGCCCATCCGCGAAGGACCTTTTTCGATGATTGAACAGGAGGTTGAAGCGATCACCGCCGATGCGAGCTTTGCCCGTTCACCGGTTATGGTTAAGCTGCTTCGCTATCTGGCCGGGCAACAACTGTGTGGCGATTCAACGCATATCAAATCCTATATGATTGCGGCCGACGGCCTTGGCTACACTGACCATATGGATTCACAGGCTGATACGCATGCCAGGGTAGCGGTGGCGCGGCTTCGCCGAATGCTCGAGGGTTACTACTCGACCACTGGCAAGGATCGGCCGATCCGCCTGACAATCCCCAAAGGTTCCTACAAGATACATTTGATCGAAGCCTCCGTCCAAGAGGCTCCATCGAATCCCGAAACGAACCCTGAACCTTCGCAACGCTGGTGGCGTGACCGTCGCAAGATCATGGCAATCGTATGGTTCATCCTGCTGGTGGTAGCGCTTACAGCCGGGCGATTGACCGTCGATCACGACATGACCGAACTGCGGTGGAATTATGGTGATGGCGTGGAGGGCGCTCCGTTGAGATTGTGATTCGGCCAGCGCTTTTCTACTTCGCCGCCTTTTGCCAAAATTCTCCTCCGCGCTCCTTGACATTGTTGCGCATCCTGAGCCTTCGAACGCTGTCAATCCATCGTCAGGCGCAGAACTGTGCAAGCCAAAATAAGATGATGCAAGGCAACAACTTGCCAGCGTTTTGCGTGGACCATTGTAAGCTTGGGGGGCGCTGCCGCTTGGAGCGCACGCCGCAGCACGCCCCCTTGCCTCAGCTCTTGAGCTTCCAGCCGCTCCTGAGCAGCGCGTACAGAACCACCCCCAGCACCAGATTCAGCACCCCCAGCCCGGCCGCGCCGGCGAGCACCGCCTGGTTGGTGCTGCCGATGTCGCTTTGCCCGAGGAAGCCGAAGCGGAAGCCGCTGATGACGTAGAAGAACGGGTTGACGCGGCTGATCGCCTGGAACGCCGGGGCGAGGTTGTCGATCACGTAGAAGGTGCCCGAAAGCAGCGACAGCGGGGCGATGACGAAGTTGGTGATCGCGGCGTTGTGATCGAACTTTTCGGCCCAGATCGAGCTGATCAGCCCGACCAGCGCGAGCATGATCGATCCCATCAGCCCGAACCAGACCACCGCCCAGGGATGCGCCAGGGTGAGGTGGACGCCGGGCCAGAGCAGCATCGCGCCGTATACCGCCAGGCCGACCAGCACCGCGCGGGTCACCGCTGCCCCGGTTAGCGCCAGCATCAGTTCGCCTTCCGACAGGGGCGGCATCAGATAGTCGACGATCGTCCCCTGGATCTTGCCGGCCAGGAACGCGAAGCTGGAATTGGCGAAGGCGTTCTGCATCATCGCCATCACGATCAGCCCCGGCGCCACGAAGGTCGCGAAGTTGACGCCCAGAATCAGCCGGTCGGTCCGCCCCATCGCCACGGAGAAGATCACCAGAAACATCAGCGTGGTCACTGCCGGGGCCCAGATCGTCTGGGTCTGAACCTTGAAAAAGCGGCGCACCTCCTTCATATAGAGCGTCCACAGCCCGAGCCGGTTGACCCGGTGGATCACGGGTACGCCCTGGGCCGGAAAGGCAATTGCTGCCGAAGGTACAGAAGCGCTGGAATTGGATTGATCGGACATGGCAGCCCGAGTATCGGCTGGCGCTCCCCAAGGCAAGCATGCCAAGGCAAGCGTGAGGGCCCGCCCTGCGCAATGAGGTATTTTTGATGAGCTGGACCGACGAACGGATCGAACGACTGACCAAGATGTGGGAAGGCGGCGCCACCGCCAGCCAGATCGCTGACGATCTGGGCGGGGTCAGCCGCAATGCCGTGATCGGCAAGGCGCATCGCCTGGGGCTGAAAGCGCGCCCTTCGCCGGTCAAGCCCAACGACAAGGACAGCGCCGCCCCAGCCGCGCCCCAGCCCAAGGCTCCGCGCGCCGAAACCGCGCCGCGCGTTGCCCCGGCGCCGCGCCCGGCGCCGCCCGCCGCGCCGATCCCGCGCCATGCCCCGGTCCCGGTGCCCGAAGGAACGCCGACGCCGCGGATCGTCTCGGTCGGCCCCGGCGGGTTCCTGCGCCAGGGCCCCGGCGATCAGCAGGCGCCGATCCCGCCGGCGCCGCCGCGCCGCCTGGTGCCGGCCAAGCCGAGCGCAGACATCTCTGCCAAGACCGGCCTGCTCGACCTCAACGACCGGATTTGCCGCTGGCCGATGGGCCACCCTGGCGAGCCCGATTTCCACTTCTGCGGGGACAAGGTGAACCCCGGGTTCCCCTATTGCGTCCAGCATTGCGGCCGCGCCTATCAGGCCCAGCTGCCGCGCGGCCACCGCCGCCCGCCCCCGCCGCTGCCGTTTGGCGGCCCGCGGGTGCGCTGAGCAGCGGACGCTTTACTTTCCTTCAGGGTTCTTGATTCAAGCTAGCTTGGGCGCGGCGAGTTTGCTGACCTGCGCGGCGAACTCGACCGCGCCAGTAGCCGAGACGGTAAAACGGTAAGCCTCGTTCATCCCCTTCTTGCCCGAGTGGGTGAAGGCCAGCACCCGTTCGCCATCGGTTCGGATGTGGGCAATGCCAAAGTTGGTTCGCTCAAAAGCAAAGAAGCGGCGCTGCTTGCCGTCCTTGTCCTTGGGTGCATCGACATAGCCAATTACCGCGAAGAACGCCGCCAGTTCGGTCACAAAAATCACCGCCGGGGTGGTGCGGGAAGCTTTACCGAGCGCCGCCATCAACGTTGCGCGGGGGTGGATGTATTCCTTGGCCGCGCTTTCGTCGCCCGAGGAGATCAGCGAAACCACTGGCCCGGCCTCCTTGAGAAATTCCATGTCGAAATCGGCCGAGCCGTGGTGCGGTGCCTTTAGCACTTCACACCGCAGCGCCGCGTCGGGAAGGGCAGAGCGCAGCCGCACGGCCGCCTCTTGGTTGAGATCACCGGTGAACAGGATGCGGACGTTGCCCAGCTGCATGCGCATCGCCACCGAGTGCCCGTTGATGGTGTGGCCCGCCGAAAGCGAGCCTCCGTGCGATGTGCCGGTGCCCAGCATCAGCCGTGCGTCCTTCGGAGGATCGGTGAGGAAGCGCAGCCCCGGCCCGTCAGGGGTGTCCTCGGTGATCGGGCCGAGTAGCTGGATTCGCAAATCTTCATCGTCGAGGAAGTCGAAAGCAGAATGGGTCAGATGATCGAGCCGTTGCCGTGCGATCGGCTGCCCGGTGGCGGTTTGAACGCGAGGCTCCCAAGCAGCCAGCGTATCGATCCAGCGCTGGAACGGCTGGTTGCACTGGTTCCTGGGGAGCGTTGCGGGATCGTCGACCAGACCGGTCGCGAAGGTGGTCCCGTTGACCTTGATGGTCGGCCCGAGCAATTCGGATTGCTTGTGTCCGGCGGTTGGACGCTTGACCAAGCCATTGTGGTAGTAACGCCGCGGGGCAACAAAGATCCGCTTGCGCGCCTCTCGGTTGGTTTCCGACTTGCGCAGTTCGTTGAGTCCATCGAAATGGTCGGCATCGCCGTGGGTAACCAACATCAGATCGACCAACAAGGGATCGGTCGCAGTGGTCCCGCGGAACCGTGCTGCGGCGTGGCGGGCGAACAGCTGGTTGTCGCCGCCGTCGATGAATATCACTTTGCCGCCTGGGGTCTCGACGATCATTCCGTCGCCCTGCTGAACGTCAATCATTGACAGCCGCAGCAATGCTTTGGAACGGAGCCGCGCCTTGGCCGAGATCCAGCCTTGGTCGAAGGCCCCTTTGACCCCAAGCACCCTGACATTGACCTTGTCGGGCTGGCGCGAGATCTCTTCGATCTGATCACCCCAGAATAGCTGGGTCTCGGACCCGTCGGCGCGAACA
Organism: Novosphingobium sp.; assembly: GCA_031414115.1. Lineage (GTDB taxonomy): Bacteria > Pseudomonadota > Alphaproteobacteria > Sphingomonadales > Sphingomonadaceae > Novosphingobium. The sequence continues at coordinate 8,846 of JANOGS010000301.1, forward strand.
AGCCCGACGATGTCATCATCGATGTATGGCATGACGAGGTCCTCCGTTTGAAGCGCAACAAGGTTAGCATGATGAAGCGGGTCAAGCCGTGAGCAAGATCACGCTTAAATTCTGCCCGACCCTGCCGTTAACCATGGCATGACTGCACATGATCCATCACTCGGCCGCCCCGGCGGCCTGCTCGGCTGGCTGGGGTTTGGCAAAGGCGAAGCGGCTGGCGACGAGCCTGCTGCTGCGTCTTCAGCCGATCGCCGCGTCGCCCCGCGCCAACGCCAGCTGGACGAGATCGCCTCGTTCCTGGCCTATCACCAGCTTGAGATCAGCGCGGCGACGCTGGCCATCGCCCACAACTATCTGAGCGGCGGCGATCCCGATCTGGTGCGGCTGATCGATCGCCAGATGCAGGCGCGCCAGCCGGTGACGCTCGACTGGCTGAACGAAATGCACGGCCGCAACGACCGGGCCGACGAAATGGCCATGCTGGCGCAGTTGATGGAGCGGCTGGAAAGCAACATCGACGAGTTCGGCAAGACCAGCAAGGACGCCAGCAGCGCTGCCGGTGATTACAGCAGTGCCCTGGAAGCCCACGTCAGCGAGCTTGAGCAGGTGACCAAGGCCGGTGATGTGATCTCCGATCTCGCCACCATCGCCAAGGTCATGCTCAAGCGCACCCGCGACATCGAAAAGCAGATGCTGCGCTCCGAAGCGCAGACCCGGACGCTGAAGAAGCGGCTTGATGAGGCCCGGCGTAGCGCCGAGGAAGACCACCTGACCCGGCTGCCCAACCGCCGCGCCTTCGAAGCCCGCTTTGCTGAGGAGTTCCGCATTGCGCGCGCCGCCGCCGAACCGCTGTGCGTCGCGTTCTGCGACATCGATCACTTCAAGAAGGTCAACGATACCCACGGCCACGACGCCGGCGACCGTGTGCTCAAGCTGGTCGCCGAGAGCCTCATGCGGATCTCGGGCGAAACCTGCCACGTTGCCCGCCACGGCGGCGAGGAATTCGTGCTGCTGTTCCGCGGCCTGAATACCCACGACAGTTTCGCCAAGCTTGACGCCTTGCGCGCCCAGCTGGCCGAGCGCCGCCTGGTCAACCGCGCCACCGACCAGCCATTCAGCCAGATCACCTTCTCGGGCGGGATCGCCGACGTGTTCGTCTGCGGCGACGCGCGCTCGGCGCTCAAGGCCGCCGACGCCGCGCTCTACCGCGCCAAACAGGACGGCCGCAACCGCGTGCTGGTGGCCGACGAGAGCGACATGGCGGCGCCGCAGATGGCGGCCTAGCGGAGAGCGGAAACGAAAAGGGGGCCGCCAGCGGCAGCCCCCTTCGTATCGCTCAGCTCAATTGCGAGAGTTCAATCGTCGTTCTTGAGGAACGCCGGGATGTGATCGGGAGCCGGGCCGTCTTCACGGTCGCGGCGCCCATCGCCTCTGGGGCCACGCTCGCCGCCACCGTCGCGCCGGGGACCACGATCACCGCCGCCGTCACGGCGCGGACCACGGTCGCCGCCGCCGCTGCGCGGACCACGGCGATCGCCGCGATCACCGCCGGGGCGATCACCGCGCGGTTCGCGCGGTTCGCGCGGGGGACGGGTGTCCTCCAGCGCTTCGCCGGTTTCCTGATCGACCACCCGCATGGAGAGGCGAACCTTGCCGCGCGGATCGATCTCAAGCACCTTGACCTTCACGGCCTGGCCTTCAGCGACAACGTCGCCGGGGCGTTCGACCCGCTCGTTCTTCATTTCCGAGACGTGGACGAGACCGTCCTTGCCGCCCATGAAGTTCACGAACGCACCGAAATCGACGATGGTGACAACCTTGCCGTCGTAGACCTTGCCGACCTCGGCTTCCTCGACAATGCCCAGGATCCAGTTTTTGGCGGCTTCGATCTGCGACAGGTCGGACGAGGAGATCTTGATCAGCCCTTCGTCATCGATGTCGACCTTGGCGCCGGTTTCGGCAACGATCTCGCGGATCACCTTACCGCCGGTACCGATGATGTCGCGGATCTTCGACTTGTCGATCTGGATCGTCTCGATCCGCGGCGCGTAGTCGGACAGCTCGGTGCGGGCAGAGCCCAGCGCCTTGGTCATCTCACCCAGGATGTGGGCGCGACCGGCCTTGGCCTGTTCGAGCGCCTTGCCCATGATCTCCTTGGTGATCCCGGCCACCTTGATGTCCATCTGCATCGTGGTGATGCCTTCGGAAGTGCCGGCCACCTTGAAGTCCATGTCACCGAGGTGATCTTCATCACCCAGGATGTCGGACAGCACGGTGAAGTCCTTGCCTTCCAGGATCAACCCCATGGCGATCCCCGAAACCGGGCGCTTCAAGGGCACACCCGCGTCCATCATCGCGAGACTGCCGCCGCAAACGCTGGCCATCGACGAAGAACCGTTGGACTCGGTTATGTCAGAGACCACGCGGATCGTGTAGGGGAACTCGTCCTTGGTCGGCAACACCGCTTGCAGCGCCCGCCAGGCAAGCTTGCCGTGGCCGGTGTCGCGGCGTGACGGGGCGCCGAAGCGGCCGACTTCGCCGACCGAATAGGGCGGGAAGTTATAGTGCAGCATGAAGTTCGAATAGCTCAGGCCTTCCAGCCCGTCGATCATCTGCTCGCTGTCCTTGGTGCCCAAGGTGGTGGTGCAGATCGCCTGGGTTTCGCCGCGAGTGAACAGTGCCGAACCGTGGGTACGCGGCAGGAAGCCGGCGATCGCTTCGATCGGACGGACCTGATCGACCTTGCGCCCGTCGATCCGGGTGCCATCCTTGAGAATCGCGCCGCGAACGATGTCCGCTTCGACCTTCTTGACCGACTTGATCGCGACCATCTGGGTCTGGGCATCTTCACCGGCGAACGCGGCCTTGGCCTTGTCGCGCGCGGCGTTGAGCGCGTTCGAGCGGGCCGACTTGTCGGTCAGCTTGTAGGCGGCAGCAATGTCCTTGCCGATCAGCTTCTTGAGCTGGTCCTTGATCGCGGTGTTGTCGCTGACCTTGACGTCCCAGGGCTCCTTGGCGGCCTTCTGGGCGAGCTTGATGATCAGATCGACCACCTTCTTGCACTCGTCATGGGCAAAGCCGACGGCGCCGAGCATAATCTCTTCAGAGAGCTCGCGGGCCTGTGATTCGACCATCATCACCGCGTTGCCGGTGGCGGCAACGACCAGATCGAGATCGCCGGCAGCGGCCACGTCCTGGCGGGGGTTGAGAGTGTATTCGCCATCGACATAGCCGACCCGCGCCGCGCCGATCGGGCCCATGAACGGCACGCCCGAGATGGTCAGTGCAGCCGAGGCGGCAATCATCGCCAGAATATCGGGCTCGATCTCGCCGTCATAGGACATGACATGGGCGATCACGTTGATCTCGTTGTAGAACCCTTCGGGGAACAGCGGGCGGACGGGCCGGTCGATCAGGCGCGAAACCAGCGTTTCCTTTTCGGTGGCGCCGCGTTCGCGCTTGAAGAAGCCGCCCGGGATGCGCCCGGCGGCGAAGAACTTTTCCTGGTAGTGGACGGTTAGCGGGAAGAAGTCCTGGCCTTCCTTGACGCTCTTGGCGGCCGTGACGGCGCAGAGCACAACAGTTTCGCCGTAAGTGGCGAGGACCGCGCCGTCAGCCTGACGGGCAATGCGGCCGGTTTCCAGCGTGAGGGTCTTGCCGCCCCACTCCATGGATACGGTTTTAACGTCGAACATAGGATTTTCCTTGTGAATCCGCGCGGCCAGATTGCGGCGCGGGGCATCTTGCCGGGGTAAATCCGTCCCGGTCCGGTGCGGGCACTTTATTGCCCTGTGGCTGGGGCTGCCGAACTGCAGGCCCCTCGCCCTTACTTCGTCATCCCGGCGAAGGCCGGGACCCATTTCGCCGCCGGACCAGGAGGTCCGATGGAACCCGGCCTTCGCCGGGATGACGCAATACGTAAACGGCCCGCCGAAGCGGGCCGAACGATTGCGTCACTTGCGCAGACCCAGCTTCGCGATAATCGCGTTGTAGCGGTCCACATCCTTGCGCTTGAGGTAGTCAAGCAGGCTGCGGCGCTTGTTGACCATGGTCAGCAGGCCGCGGCGCGAATGGTTGTCCTTGTGGTGGTCCTTGAAGTGACCCTGCAGCGTGTTGATGCGGCTGGTCAGGATCGCGACCTGGACTTCCGGCGAACCGGTATCGCCCGTGTTGCGGGCGTTGTCCGTGATAATCTCTTGCTTCTTTTCGGCGCTTACCGACATGTTTTTACTCCGCGGTATCGGGCAGGTTGAAACCCCGGACGACGCTGGCGTTTCCGCCCGAAAGCTCGACCAGCGCCACGGGAACGGTCCCGCTTTTCGCGCAGTAGAGCCCGTCGTTTTGGGGCAGTCCGGTCAGAACCCGGCCCTGACGGACCATGCTTGCCTGTTCCGGACCGAGGTGAAGAGCCGGGATACCGTCCAGCCCTGCCTCCAGCGGCAAGAGTATGTTCTCAAGGGGGGCGCCCTTAGCCAATTCGTTAAGTTTGTCCAGCGAAATCGCCTGATCGAGCGCGAACGGCCCGGCCTTGAGGCGGCGCAACATGGTGACATGGCCGACCGTGCCCAGCGCCCGGGCGATGTCCCGGGCGAGGCTGCGGATGTAGGTGCCTTTGGAGACGTGGGCCTGGAGGGTGACCTGATCCTCCCCGGCACGGGG
>JANOGS010000302.1:0-2652 GCA_031414115.1 Novosphingobium sp.
CAACAGAGGTGACAACCGAAAGATCGGCAGCTAGCTTGCTCATGTGGATGGTGCTCCTTTGGTGGACTTTTGACCGTCACACCGTGGAGGATCGGGATGCCCCGAATCAAACCCTCAACAGAGCGCCGTCCACACCATCACAGTAATTTCAACTCGGACTTTTTTCTGTAGTCGCATTACCTTATTTAATTGCGGCGCCGTTCCTCAAAAAGAACACCAGTCCTAGCAGCAAACTTGCGGTCATTTTCGTAAAGGGTCTCGATCGCTTCAGTCTGCCAATCGTTAATGCTCGGGCCAGCCTTTTTGTACAGCGTATTGGTGTTACGCTCTGCAACTTTTAGCTGACTTTCGAGCGCCTCCACGCGCTTCTGCAAACTGCCAACTTCGCTCTCCAGTTCTTCGACATGTCCTGAGCTCGTTCGCGCTTGTGCATCGGCCATGTCCTCTGCGATAGACTCGGCTTCTGATCGCCTCACTAACGTATCGCAGCCGGTCGTCGCCAACATCACCAGTATCAGGATGAGTTTTTTCATCACGCCGCTCCTACGTAAATTTCGAAAAGTTAAGGGAATGAAGGTGACACCTGACAGCGTCCCTAATCCCACCCAATTCCCCCACCTCAAGCCGCCTTTGCAAACCGCTTCACCCTAATCCCGCCCTCATGCCGCCGGGCCTGCGCCAGTTCATAGGCGGTCTGCATCCGCAGCAGCGTGTCGGCCTTGACCCCGAAGGCCTTCTCGAAGCGGATCGCCATATCGGCCGAGAGGCTGGCGTTGGCGTTGAGCAGGTTGCTCAGCGCCTGGCGCGACACGCCGAAATGTTCGGCGAGCGCGGTTACGCTGACGCCCGCGGGTTCAACAATCTCGGTCTTCAGCCAGTCTCCGGCATGGACGGTCAGCGAAGGGTGCATCTTAAGCGCCATGGTAATCCTCCAGATCGATATCGATCAACGCGCCGTCTTGGTTCAAGCCAAAGGTCATCCGCCAGTTTCGGGTCACGGTCATCGACCAGGTTCCCTTGCGATCCCCGGTCAGTTCATGCAGCCCGTAGTTAGGAGGCGCCGCCAGTTCGGCCAAGTCAATCGCCTCATAGATATAGGCGAGCATCTTGCGCAGCCGGCCCGCGTCCCCGACCAACCCTTTGGCATTGCCGGTCTCGAAGAAGCGGCGCAGGCCCTTGTGCCTGAAGCTCTCGATCTCCATCATCGATCCTTAAGCGAAACATCGCATTTGTCAAGTATCGAGCGACACTTGTCGAGTATCGCCGATTTGCCGGTCGCTTGGGTACACAGCTCCCCTCACCCTCCCTTTACGGCGCGGCCCAGGCCTCCAGCTTCAGCCCGTCAATCCCGGCATAGTCGCGGGCATTGATGGTGATCAGCCCTCGCCCGGCGACAAGCGCCTGCGCGGCGATCATGCGGTCGAGCACCTTACGCCGGTCGTAGCCGCGCTGCGAGATGATCCGGCCATAGGCTGCGGCTTCCCGGGGGCCGAACGGCAGCGTCACGATCGTCTGGGTCAATTCCCCGATCAGGGCGCGGCGCAGCGGATCGTTTGCGGCACCGGCTTCAAGCTCGACCAGGGTCACCACCGACATCGCCGGTATCGAATCGAGTGCGGCGACCTGTTCGATAATTTCTGGCGATCCGTCGCGCAGGTGGATGGCGATGTCGGTATCGATTAGCCAAGCCAAAGGTCAAAGCCCCTTGCGGATCGGAGCCTCGAACGCGGGTCGGGCCTGCACGCCATCGGCGGGCGTGCCAATGGCTTTCATCGCCGCAAAGGTCTCGCGCATCCGGCGCTGCGCTTCAGCAGGGTCGCGGGTGAGCGTGATCGTAACCGTGTCGCCCGACTTGTCGAGTTCCAGCTCGGCACCGGCGGGGATCGCAAAACCCTTGGGCAACCGCACCGCGACGCTGTTGCCGGATTTGAAGGCGCGGGTGTGGATCGGCTTGGTCATTGTGCCGTATATACGGGATATACGGTGGTTTGGCAAGGTCGCGCAGGACGAGGACATTGAATACCCTTCGTCAGGCTCAGGGTGAACGGATGTCCCCCCTCAATCCACGTCCTCAACCTGAACCTTCTCACCGCTGACCCGCTGGGCCAGCGCTGCGGCCATGAACGGGTCGAGTGCGCCATCCAGCACATCCGCCGGGGTCGGACTGGTGTATCCGGTGCGCAGGTCCTTGACCATCTGGTAGGGCTGGAGGACGTAGGAGCGGATCTGGTGGCCCCAGCCGATCTCGCTTTTGGCGGCGTGTTCGGCGCTGGACACTTCCTCGCGGCGGCGCATTTCGGCTTCCCACATCCGCGCCTTGAGCATGCCCATCGCGGTGGCGCGGTTCTTGTGTTGCGAGCGGTCGTTCTGGCTGGCGACGATGATGCCGCAGGGAATGTGGGTGATCCTGACGGCCGAATCGGTGGTGTTGACGTGCTGGCCGCCGGCACCAGAGGCCCGGTAGGTATCGATCTTGAGGTCGCCCTCGTTGATGTCGATCTCGAAATCGTCGTCGATCACCGGATAGACCCAGACCGAGGAAAAGCTGGTGTGGCGCCGCGCCGAGCTGTCGTAAGGGCTGATCCGGCTACGTCGGCCGGACGTTCATCGAGCCACGCGACGCCATTCGGCACTTCGGTGTCAAGGTGAAGC
>JANOGS010000303.1:0-13366 GCA_031414115.1 Novosphingobium sp.
CGAGGGAATGGGTGCCCGCCCAAATCTGGTCTACGAGTACAACGGATTCTCGCCGGGAGTTGCGGGTTGGCGAATGACGAAGGAAAAGCTCCAAGCATTGGATCTGGCCGGTGATCTCTATTGGACTTCAACTGGCAATCCGAGGCGAAAGGTTCGACCGGGTGATGAAGCTTATGAAGTGATAGACAATCTTTGGGCAGATATTCCAGCATTGGAATCTCACGCCAAAGAGCGCCTCGGCTACCCCACGCAAAAACCCCGCGCCTTGCTCGAGCGGATCATCGCCGCCTCCTCAAACCCCGGCGACGTGGTGCTCGATCCGTTCTGCGGCTGCGGCACCGCGGTCGATGCCGCCGAGAAGCTCGGGCGGGCGTGGATCGGGATCGACGTCACCCACCTTGCCATCGGGCTGATCGAGAAGCGGATGCACGAGGGCTATGACCGCCCCGGCGTCGGCTTCGTGCTGCCGTTCGAGGTGATCGGGGTGCCCAAGGACAAGGATTCGGCGCTGCGGCTCGCCTCCGAAAAGCCGCACGATTTCCAGAACTGGTTCTGCCTCAAGGTCGGCGGCTATCCGCTCGACGGCGGGCGCAAGGGCGCGGATCGCGGGGTACACGGGCACTTCTACCCCTACGAGAACAGCAAAGACACCAGCACCGGGGTGATTTCGGTCAAGGCCGGGGCGAATATCGGCGTTGCGATGATCCGCGACCTGCGCGGGGTGATGGAGCGCGAAGGCTATCCCTTTGCGTTGTTCCTCTCCGCCTATGAACCTACCAAGCCGATGCTCGCCGAAGCTGCCGCCGCCGGTAAACACGAGAACGAGTTCGGTCGATATGACCGGCTGCAAATTCTCACCCCGGCGGACCTGTTCCACGGCGCCGGGGCGAAGCTGCCCCCGCTCGCCCCGATCAACCGCCGTCACGCCCGCGTCGAAACCCGCGCCAGCCACAGGGACGGCGCGCAAGGCAAGCTGATCTGAACCGCACGCCATGACCCAGCCTGCCCCGCGCCCGCTCCCCGCGTTCGACTATCGCCAGCCGCCGGGCGCGGCGGCGTTGCTGCATCCCGGATCGGTCGCCTGGCGGGTCTACAAGAACCAGGTCGCGCTGGCGATCGGCGGGGTTGCGGCGGTGCTGATGGAATTTGCCGATCCGCGGATCCGCTCGGGGGTGTGGGATCATTCGATCTACCGCTTCGATCCGATCGGGCGCTCGCAGCGCACCGGCCATGCGGCGATGATCGGGGTCTATGGCCCGGCAGCGGCGGCGCGCCAGGTGATCGCCGGGGTTGGCCGGATGCACGCCAAGGTAGCAGGCGAGACCCCGGGCGGGATCGCTTACAAGGCGACCGATCCCGAACTGATCGACTGGGTCAGCGCCACCGCCGGATACGGTTTCCTGACCGCCTACCACCGCTTTGTCGCGCCGCTGGACGAGGCCGAGCAAAACCGCTTTTTCGCCGAGGGCGCCCCGGTTGCCGCGCTCTATGGGGTGCAGAACAAGCTGCGCTGTTGCAGCGATTTTCAGGCGATGATGGAGCGGCTGGCCCCGGGGTTCGAGCCGCACCCGATCAACCGCGAATTTCTTGGCATCATCCAGTCGGGCAAGGCCGCGCCAGCCGTGCCGCGCTTTCTCCACCGCGCGCTGGCCCGGGCCTCGGTCTCGATCCTGCCGCCGCTGATCCGCGCGCGGCTTGAACTGGGCCGCGAGTTTGATCTGGGGCTGCGCGACCGGGTGGCAGTGCGGCTGGTTGCCCGGCTGGCTGAACGCAAGCACGATTCCGCCTCGCCCCAGGCGCAGGCCAGCCTCCGTCTCGGCCTGCCAAGCGATTTTCTCTACCGCGCACCGGGCGAGCAGCGCCGCTTGCTGGAAAAGGCCGGACTGGCCAGCTAAGAACGAAACGAACCCTAGCGACTGGAACCCCGCCAATGGCCGATGCCGAATACACCCCTCCCGCCGTCTGGACCTGGAACCCGGACAACACGCTCGCCTTCGCCAATATCAATCGCCCGACCGCAGGCGCGCAGAGCGAGAAGGAACTGCCGGTCGGCAAGCACCCCTTCCAGCTCTATTCGCTGGGCACGCCCAATGGCCAGAAAGTCACGATCCTGTTCGAAGAACTGCTGGAGGCCGGACACAGCGGCGCCGAGTACGACGCCTGGCTGATCAACATCCGCGAGGGCGACCAGTTCGGTTCGGGGTTTGTCGCGCTCAATCCCAACTCGAAGATCCCGGCGCTGCTTGATCGCTCCGGGCCGGAACCGTTCCGGGTGTTCGAAAGCGGCGCGATCATGCTCCACCTCGCCGAAAAGTTCGGCGCCTTCATGCCCAGCGGCGGGAAGGCCCGGGCCGAGTGCCTGAGCTGGCTGATGTGGCAGATGGCTTGCGCACCCTTCCTCGGCGGCGGGTTCGGGCACTTCTATGCCTATGCCCCGATCAAGATCGAATATGCGATCGACCGCTATTCGATGGAAGCCAAACGGATCTTCGACGTTGCCAATCAGCGCCTGGGCGAAAGCCGGTTCCTGGCCGGAGATGACTACACCATCGCCGACATGGCCAACTATGCCTGGCTCGGCCTGCTTTACCGCGGCTTTGCCTACAACGATGCCAGCACCTTCCTGGCGCTTCACGAGTATGAGAACGTCGGCCGCTGGGTTGAGGAGATCCTCGCCCGCCCGGCGGTTCGCCGCGGCCAGAAGGTCAACCTGCCCACCGGCCTGATCGAGCGTCACGCCGCCAGCGACTTTGACGCGCTGGTCGAGTAATAGAGCCCCTTCCCATCGCCCAAGGCTCTGCTAAAGGGCGCTGCTCCTGCTGGGGCGTCGCCAAGTGGTAAGGCACCGGTTTTTGGTACCGGCATTCGGAGGTTCGAATCCTCCCGCCCCAGCCAGTTTCCCCTTAAACCGCTGCCGTTAAGCGCTTTTTTTTGGCGCTGGAAGCTGGAAGGGGTTTTGCTACAGAACTTTGCCGCAGAGCGGGGCGATGCGAGCGAGATCTTCAGGGCGATCGATGTCGGCCAATTCGTCGCCGGTCGGCGCGATCAGAGTAAGGCCGGGGAGCGAGCGCAGGTGCGCACCCGCGCCGCGCCCGCCATCAAGCCTGGCCAGGGCGGCAAAGCTGGCGGCGGGCAGCAAGGCCGGCGGTCCGGCGTGGCCATCCGGATAGCGACAGGCCGCCGGCGCTCCGGCGGTAAGCAACCGGGCGAGCAGTTCGGGACCAACCAGCGGCATGTCGGCGAGCAGGATCAGCAGTGCCTCAGCGCCGCGTTCTTGGGCGATCCGGGCCGCGAGCGCGACCGAAGTACCCTGCCCGCGCTCGGCCAGCGGGTTGGCGATCACTTCGCAGTCCGGCGGCGCCCAGCCCCGCCCGATCCACACCACCGGCTGGCGCAGACTGCGCGCCGCATCAAGCGCGCGCTGTCCTAGTGGCGCGCCGCCGCAATCGGCGGCAAGCTTGTCCGAACCGAACCGCGTGCTCGCCCCCGCAGCAAGGATCGCCACCAGCAGCGGCTGGCTCACTGGCGCAGTTCCTCGTAGCCGGCGATCACCTCGGCCAACACCGAAAGCGCCAGCGTGCGCGGATCGCGGGCATGCTTGACCAGCCCGATCGGACTGACGATCCGGCACAGCTGACTATCGTCATGACCCGCCGCGCGCAGCTCGGTCAGGCGCCGTTCGCGGGTCGGCTTCCCGCCCTGGGCGCCGATGTAGAAGGCCGGCGTGGCCAGCGCCCATTCGAGCAGTGCCTGCTCCCACTCATGATCGTGGAACAGCAGGACAATCGCGGTCCAGCGGTCAGCGGCGAGGCCCTGCGGAGACCGTCCCAGCGCGAGCCCGCTTTTCGGACCGTGCAGTTCGAACCCCAGACCGAATGCGCCCGCCAGATGGGCAAGTTGCTGCGCTTCGGCGCCGCTGCCCAGGATCAGCAGCCGCAGCGAAGGAATGTAGTGCCGCTGCGTGAGCAGTCCTGGCCGCTCAACCGGCAGCGCCAGGCTCGCCGGCTCGCGCAAATCAAGCCGCGCAACCGCCGCAGCCAGTCGCTCACGATCAAGCCGCGGCTCAATCAGCAAATCGATCCCCGAACCGCAGGGCAGGCGGAAATCGATGTAGGGCGATCCCTGACCGTAGCGCGCCAGCAGCGGCTGCCCCGCACCGCCGATTGCTGTCACCCGCGCGGCCAGTTCTTGTTCGAGACAATGATCGCTGAGGCTGCCGGCGCTGGTCCCGTCCGCAGCCAGCGCCCACTGCGCCCCGAGCCGGCGCGAGAACGTGCCCTCGATCCCGACCAGGGTACACAGCGCCGCCGCCCCGCCGGCAGCCAGGCGCAGTGCTGCTTGATCCTCCTCGGTTTGCAACGGGGTATGCGATTGTCCGGGCAAGCCCAAATGCTCCTGAATTTGTCGTCCGGCCCGAGCGCCGCTGGTCAACGGCTCAGGCGTCCGGGAATTCTTCGGTGTCGATGGCGCGCTGAATGCCCGCAGTATAGCGCGGTCCGGCAACTGTGCGCCGGTTGATCAGGGCGTCCAGCCGTTCGAGAATCGCCTTTTCCGGCAGCCACGTTTGCCGCGCGATATTCTCCTCAAGATGCTCCAGCCGGGCCGTTCCGGGAATGGCGACGATATGGTCGCCGCGCGAAAGGACCCAGGCCAGAGCGAGCTGGGCCGACGTTACCCCTGCCGCCGCAGCGATTTCAGCTAAGCCGTCGACCAGCGCCAGGTTGCGCGGCCAGTTCTCGGCAGCGAACCGCGGCATGGTGCGCCGCAGGTCCTTTTCCGCCAGCGCACCGGGATCGCGCACTCCGCCCGCCAGCACCCCGCGTCCGACCGGTGAGAAGGCGACGAAGGCAATCCCCAGTTCGGCGCAGGCATCAAGCACGGCGATTTCCGGATTCCTGGTCCACAGCGAATACTCGGACTGGACCGCCGCCATCGGCGTCACCGCATGGGCTTCACGGATATGCGCCGCCGACCATTCGGACACGCCATAACTGCCGATCTTGCCGGCCCGGATCAACTCACCCATCGTCCCGGCCATATCGGCGACCGGCACCTTGGGATCGAAGCGGTGCATGTAGTAGAGATCGACACGGTCGGTCTTGAGCCGGGCCAGCGATTCATCGATCGAGCGGCGGATCGCCGCAGGTGAGCAGTCAATCCCGCGCCCGGGACCATCGACCACAATCGCCATCTTGGTGGCAAGGAAGTATTCGTCGCGGCGCTGCGCCAGCGCCGTGCCGATCAGCGTCTCGTTGTGCCCCAGGCCATAGATGTTGGCGGTATCGAGGTGATCGTAGCCCAGGTCGAGCGCACGATTGAGCAGGCGCACCGCCAGTTCCTGTTCCGGCGGAACCCCGTAAGCCCACGACAGCGACATGCAGCCCAGCCCGACCGGGTTGGTCATTCGGCCAGCGATCGGGCGTTGAGTTATGCTCACAGCGGCAATCCCACAAAGTTTTCGGCAATAGCGGTCTGCGCTGCCACGCTGCTGGCGATATAGTCAAGTTCGGCGACCTGCATCGCCCGCTCGAACGGCCCGTCCTCGGGGAAACAGTGCATCAGTTTTGTCAGCGACCAGCTGAACCGCTCCGCTTTCCACACCCGCGCCAGTGCCCGCGCCGAATAGCCCGCCGAGGTAGAGGCGGTGCTGGCCGAACTGGCCGAAGTCGGCGAATGCGCGGTGGTCGGTGTGCCCAGCGAGCGCTGGGGCGAGATCGGGCGGGCCTATGTGGTCCCCGCCCTGGGTCAGACGATTACGCCCGAAGCCGTGATCGCCCACTGCGCGACGCGGCTCGCGAAGTTTAAGGTCCCGGCAAGTGCCGCGATCGCCGAAAGCCTGCCGCGCACAGCCTCGGGCAAGGTCCAGAAGTACTTGCTGCGGGCCTGGGCGCTGGCGGAGCTGGGGCTCTAATCAACCGCCTTGCCAGCAATACCCTCAGCCAGTTCGGCATCGCCATCGCGGATCGGGAGCATCACGAACAGCACCATCGCTACCAGCGAGCCCAGCGCCATGCAGAACGAAACCAGCAGCAGCTGATCATCGCCGAACTGTTTGAACAGGTAGCCGGCAAGGATCGGCGATCCCGCCGCTCCGGCCCGTCCCACTCCCAGCACAAAGCCGGTGCCGGTTGCCCGGGCGTGGGCCGGAAAGCTTGCGGCGAAGACAGCGTAATATCCAACGATCGCCCCGTTGCCGAAGAAGATCGCCATGATCGCCGCCGCGCGCCAGCCCCACAGACTGTCGTAGCCAAGGCCAAACGCGGTGACTGCGGCCACCGCGCACAGCAGCATCGCCACGGTCGGCGCCTTGATCTGCCAGCGCTTCATCAGGAACCCGAACAGCAGCCCGCCCACAGCGCCGCCGATGTTGGCAAAGGTCAGCACGCTGGCCGCATCGGGCTGCGCATAACCGGGCGGATAGTCGGCGACGATCTTCACCGCCCACTTGAGGATGTAATAGAAAGTGATGGTGTGGAACATGTAGCCGAAGGCCAGCAGTAAGGTTACCGGGCGCAGCCGCGGATTGGTGAGAATGTCCATCAGCTTGGGCTGGGGCTGGTCCGCCGCCACTTCGGGCAAAGTTTCGATCGGCGCTTTGCCCAAAGCTGCCAATGAGCGGTTGATCTGCCCGACCGCATTGGCCGGCCTGGTCGCAGCCAGAAACGCGGGTGTTTCGGGCACAAACGCCATCACGAACGGGATTATCGCCGCCGTCACCACCGCGCCGAACAGGAACACCGCGCGCCAGTCATAGGCCTGCAGCAGCCAGGTCTGGGCGGCAAAGCCGCCGATCACGCCGCCCAGCGGATAGCCGATCACATAAAGCGCCATCGACAGGCTGCGTCCGGCCTTGCTGGTGCTTTCGGCAGTCACCGCGTTGGTGGCGGTCAGCATGCCGCCGATCCCGATCCCGGTAATGAAGCGGCAGATCGTGAGCTCGGTTACTCCGCCTGCGGCGTGGGCGCTGTACATGCCGATCGCCATGATCACCAGGCAAGCGAGCATGGTCGGCTTGCGCCCGGTCTTGTCGGCCAGGCCGCCCAGCAGGATTGAGCCGAAACCCATCCCCACCAGCTCGGCTGACAGCACGATCCCCAGCGCCTCGCGCGGGACGCCCCACTCGTTGGCGATCCCCGGTGCAGCAAAAGCGCTGGACAATACGTCGAATCCATCAAGCGCATTGAGCGCGACCATCAGCGCGACAACCACGTATTGCCGCCAGTTCATCGGCTGCTCGTCGATGATCCGCTGCGGATTCGCCGCTCCCGTTCCAGTCATTTTTGGTTCCACTTACCGGCCGGTTCTATTCGTGGATCCGCGCCAGCATCTCGATCAATTGCTCAACCTCGCGCTCGCTGAAGCGCGATTTCAGCCAGCGTTCGTGCGCGGCGATCGCGTCCTTGGCCACGACCAGCGTCGCGCGCCCGAGATCGGTCAGGTTGAGCGTCTGCTTGCGGCCATCATTGGCGGACTGGCCGCGCACCAGGAATTCGCGCGCCTGCAGACGGTTGACGATCGCCATGGTGGTCGCGCGGTCAATCCGCATCCGCTGGGCAAGGTCGGTCTGCGAGATGTCGGGATGGTCATCGACCAGCCACAGCACCAAGACCTGTTTCTGGGTCAACTCGAGGTCGCTGAACGCCTCGGTAAAATGCCGGTAAACCGCACCGTGCGCCAGGCGGATATGGAAACCAACGATGTTGCGGATTTCACCAATGTCCTCATCGCCCTCGACGTGCGGCGTCGTCGGGACAAGTGTCTCTTCTGCCCTTGTCATCCCTGTCTCCACAGACGATTGTTAGTAGCACATACAATCAAAGTCGAGGACGAACGCAAATGTCGCATTTTCCCGACAGCCCCAGCTTCACCGGGTTCAAAACGCCCTCGCGGATCGAGGCGGATATTGCCGACCTCGTCCATCACGGAACCATTCCCCCTGCACTGAACGGCGCCTTCGACCGGGTCCAGCCAGATCCGCAATTCTCCCCCCAGCTTGGCGACGACATGGCTTCCAAAGGCGAGGATTTCGCTGCTATCACCTTCTTGACCGCTACCGCCGCCGAGTGCCCCCGGATCGACGACCGTTTCGCCGGTCGCCAGAGCCGTCAAGGCTGGATGCTGGAAATGGACTTCAAGCGCCCGATCGAACTGCCCGGCGGCAGTGCCGGCGGCGCGCCGATGAACTGACTGATGCTCAAGGACCTCGAAGCCGGGACCGAGCAGCACTGGTGGGCGGGGCCGGTCAGCACCCTGCAGGAGCCGTGCTTCATCCCGCGCAGCAAGGACTCGCCCGAAGGCGATGGCTGGATCGTCCAGGTCTGCAACCGCATGGCCGAACACCGCAGCGACCTGCTGGTGTTTGACGCGCTGGAGATCGAGAACGGCCTGTTCGCGACGATCCAGGTGCCGATCCGGCTGCGCCTCGGGCTGCATGGCAACTTTGCCCCGGCCGACGAGATCGGGCTGGCAGCGTGAGTCCCTTAACCTGATCGAGAGCTGGATGCAGTAGCGCCGGCCTGGTCAGGAGACACCTTCATGAAATTCGTATCGCTCAAGTCGCGCGGCGGGGACTACCTTGTTATCACAACCAACATCGCCTGGTTGCGGACCGCTGAAAACGGCCAGACCAATGTTGGTATAGTCGGCGGCACTCCGCTGCTGGTGTCGGGGTCGATCGATGAGGTGGCCAGAATGATTCTGGCGGGCTGATCAGTCAATAACCAGCTCAACCAGCGTCGGCCCGCTGCTGGCAAAGCTCCATTCCAGCACGTCGTCCAGCCCGGCGACATCCCTCGCCCGCCGCGCGGGCACGCCCATGCTTTCCGCAAGGCCGACAATCCGGAACGTCTCGGATAGAGCGCGCAACTGGACTCCACAGCAGTTACGCCAAGCCGGTCCAAGCTCCCTGATCGGCCGGGATGATGATGTGCTGCGCCAACGCATAGTCAAGCTGAAGACGCTCGATTTTGCCAAGGGACTGGGCCGCAGCAGCCCGGCAACGATCAAGGCGGTGCAGCTTTCGGCCAGAACGGCAGGGAAATACAGGTCGGCGAATGGGACGGCGCCTCGGTTCCCAACATCCAGACCGCCGCCGCGCGCGCCGTTGCCCTGGCCAGGGTCCCGATCTGCGCCAAAGCCTGGACCTGAGCGAACTACACGACCGCTTCTCGATCACCGAACTGGTCATCATGGAGGACCTCGGCCTGTCCGACCCCGGGCGCCACCAGCCGACATCCTTGACGGACGCCATGATCGCGACGGCGCGATCCCGTGCCAGCTCGATGGCGGGCTGAAATGCTTCGGCCACCCGGTCGGCGCTTCGGGCTTGCGCATCGCCTGCGAAGGCTACAACCAGCTTCAGGGCCGCGCGGGAGAACGCCCGCGCGGCACGGCTGATCTTGGCCTGATGCACAACCTCGGCGGATCGCCTTTCAACAGCGTCGCCGCCGTGGCTGTGTTCGGCCGGCTGAACTGAACGGGAGGATGGAATGGCAGGACTGTGGTTCGAACAATTCGAGGTCGGGCAGATGTTCCGCCACGAGATTCGCAAGACCGTGCTCGATTATGAGAACAGCCTGTTCTCCTCGCTGACCTACAACCCGGCGCAGGTTCACATCGATCATGACTATTGCGCTGGTACCGAGTTCGGCCAGCCGCTGATGAATTCGATCTTCACTTTGGGGCTGGTGATCGGGCTGTCGGTGCAGGACACCACCATGGGGACCACGGTCGGCAACCTCGGCATGACTGATACCACCTTTCCCAAACCGGTATTCTCGGGCGATACCCTGCGCGCCGAGACCACTGTGCTGGAAAAGCGCGAGAGCAAATCGCGGCCCTCGCAGGGCATCGTGACATTCGAGCACATCGGCCTCAACCAGCGCGATGAAGTGGTCTGCCGCACCGTGCGCAACGCGCTGATGATGAAGCGCCCGGGATGAAGCTGCGCCCACTCCCCAGCGAAGATGATCTCCAGGCGAACCGCGAGGGCGTGCGCGCGGTCTGCGCACCATTCGGCGACGACTACTGGCTGGCGCGCGACGATGACGGCCCGTTCGAGATCCACCGGGCGATGGCCGACTCCACGCGAACACCAATCGCGCCCGTCGTCGGGAGCTCTCCGCGAAACACCTTGAAAAGCCAGCCCCAACTGGACCCACTCGGACATCTATGGACATGAAACCTGGTAGCGGAGGAGGGACTCGAACCCCCGACACGCGGATTATGATTCCGCTGCTCTAACCAGCTGAGCTACTCCGCCCCGAAAGGCCGTGCCGCGCCGCCAATGCGGGGGCAGGAGCGCGCACATAGGGGGGCATTGGCGCGGGGTCAAGCTTCGGCCTTGCCGCGGAAACGCCATAGCCCAAGCGCCTCCCAATGGGTGTCGCGGTAGAGATGGAGACCAAGGCCAGTGAAGGCGAACTGGCGCGGGGTAAGGCTGGCGTTCAGCTCGGCCTGGAGCACGCGGGCGGCCAAGCGCTCGACCTTGTTCTGCACCGTGATGTGGAGCCGCGGCTGATGGCTGTCCTGCGCGGTCAGTGCGCCGTGGAAGTGCTCGGCGATAGCCTCGCGCACCGCCAGCAGGCCGGGGCAGCGGACCAGCAGCGCGGTGCCGGTGCCAAGGTCCATCAGCCCGTCGATCCGGGCCTTGGGCGGCGCGAACTCGGCGGCGAAGCGGCCCAGCACCCGGTGCAAATCCTCGCGCAGCGACGGGGCCAGCGAGTGGAACAGGGTGACGTGGGCGGCAAGCTTGTTGCGTTCGGGCGGATAATGCGCGCGGCGCAGGGCATCGGCCCAGGCGAGTACGTCGGCGGGCAGTTCACCGGTGACGATGAACGGCGCGGGGCGCGGCCTGGCGGACGGGGAATCGATGGTCACTGCGCATCCCTAGCTTGCCAGCGCCGCCGCGGCAAAGCAGTGTGCCCCCCATAGGAGAGGAACCAGACCATGCGTCACACAGTCCGCAGCGCAGCACTTGCCCTCATGCTCGCGAGCACCTCGGCCCTTGCCGCCCCGGCCAAGCCGGTGGCGGTGCCCGCGCCCAAGCCGCCGGCTTCCGCAGCCCCGGTCGCGGCGCTCAATCTCGATCCAAAACCGGCAAGCGTCGCGACCAAGGCCGCTCAGGAAGCTGCTGCCAAGGAGCTGCCAGCCGAGGACGGTCGCGACGCCGAGTTTGCTGCACGCGGCTTTGTCGCTACCCGCGCCGATCCCCTGATCCGTAACGCCGAGGGCCGCACCGTCTGGAACACCGCAGCTTACAACTGGGTCAAGGGCCCCGCCCCCACCACTGTCAACCCTTCACTATGGCGCGAGATGGGTCTGCTCAAGACCAACGGGCTCTACCAGGTGGCCGAGGGCGTCTGGCAGGTCCGCGGTTTCGACTTTTCGAACATGACCGTGGTCAGCGGTGCCACCGGCTGGATTCTGATCGACCCGCTGACCAACCGTGAAACCGCCAAGGCCGCGCTGGCGCTGGTCAACGAAAAGCTGGGCACGCGGCCGGTCAGCGCGGTGCTTTACAGCCACAGCCATGGCGATCACTTCGGCGGGGTGCGCGGCATGATCAGCGAGGCCGATGTGACCGCCGGCAAGGTCGCGGTGATCGCCCCCGAGCACTTCATGAAAGAAACCGCTTCGGAGAACGTCATGGCCGGTGCGGCGATGGGCCGCCGCGCCAACTATCAGTTCGGCACGGGGCTTACGCCTGGTCCGCAAGGCCAGATGGGCAGCGGCATCGGCATGGGTGTTGCCGGGGGCGAGATCACGCTGATCGCACCGACCGATACGATCGTCCGCACCGGCGAAACCCGCAAGGTCGATGGGGTTGAGATGGAGTTCCAGATCGTCTCGGGCAGTGAGGCACCTTCTGAGTTCAATGTCTATCTGCCAGCGACGCGCACATTCCTCTCGGCCGAGATGACCACGTGTTCGCTGCACAACATCCTCACCCCGCGCGGCGCCAAGGTGCGAGATACCCATGCCTGGGCGGGCTATATCGACGAGGCGCTGCGGCTCTATGGCGACAAGAGCGATGCGGTGATCTCAAGCCATTGCTGGCCGCGCTTCGGTCAGGGCGAAGTGATCGCGATGCTAGCCAGCCAGCGCGACAACTACCGCTACCTCCACGATCAAACCGTGCGGCGGATGAACCGCGGCGAGACCCAGGCCGAACTCGCCGAGGCGCTGGTCCAGCCGCCGGAACTGGCCGGGCAATGGTACAACCGCGGCTACTACGGCACCTACAGCCACAATTCGAAGGCGATCTATCAGTTCTATCTCGGTTGGTACGACGCCGTCCCCGCCAATCTCAACCCGCACCCGCCGGTGGCGCGGGCCAAGAAGTACGTCGCGGCAATGGGCGGTGCTGCCAAAGTGAGAACGCTGGCCAGGCAAGCGATGGCCGCGGGCGATTATCGCTGGGCTTCGGACCTGCTGGGCCAGCTGGTCTTCGCCGATCCAGCCAACGGTGCAGCCCGCGCGCAGCTGGCCGACAGCTATGAGCAGCAGGGCTATCAGGCGGAAAGCGCGATCTGGCGCAACATGTTCCTGACCGCCGCGCGCGAGCTGCGCAGCGGTAATCAGGGCTCCGGCGCCAGAACCCAGAGCCAGGACATGGTCGCTGCGGTACCAACCCAGCTGCTGCTCGATTCCGTGGCAACCCGGTTCAATCCGGCGAATTTCTCCGGCAGCGCGGTGAAGATCAATCTGGTGGTTGCCGACCGCAAGGAAGAAGTCGGGATCGAGGCCGGTCCCTCGGTGCTGATTGCGCGAGTTGGCCAGCCCAACAAGGAACCGCAAGTCACCGTCACGGGGCCGCGGCGCCTGCTGCTCGCCTTGTTCTTCCTGGGCGTACCGATTGAAACGCTGCAGGCGGCGGGGCTCAAGCTGGAAGGCGATGCGGCGGCGGTGCGGGCGCTGGCCGGGGCGCTTGATCCGGTGCCGGGCGGGTTCAATATCGTTGAGCCCTAAAAATCCCCGCGCTGTTTGCGGATCGTGTACCAGCGCTCGACATTGGCATTGTGCTGTTCGAGCGTATCGGCGAACAGGTGTCCGCCGCTGCCATCGGCGACCATGTAGAGCGCGCTGGTCGGCGCGGGGTTGAGCACCGCTTCGATTGAGGCCTTACCCGGATTGGTGATCGGCCCGCGCGGCAGGCCGATCATTGTGTAAGTGTTGTAATCGTTGACTGCCTGGATCTCGCTCTGGCGAATCCGGCGGCCGAGCGGCTTGCCTTTGGTAATCGGATAGATGATCGTCGGATCGGCCTGGAGCATGATCTGCTGACGCAGCCGGTTCGAATAGATCCCGGCAACCACGCGGCGCTCGCTGGGCTTGCCGGTCTCCTTCTCGACGATAGCAGCGAGCG
>JANOGS010000304.1:0-1843 GCA_031414115.1 Novosphingobium sp.
CGAGGAAGCCCCCGCGCCGGGGATGGACGCCAAGACCCGCGAGGCGATCTGCGCCGCCGCAGTGCGCGCGGCCCAAGCGGTGAGCTATGTCGGCGCCGGAACGATCGAATTCATCGCCGATGCCTCCGAAGGGCTCCGCGCGGACCGGGTCTGGTTCATGGAAATGAACACCCGTTTGCAGGTCGAGCATCCGGTGACCGAGGAGATCACCGGGGTCGATCTGGTCGAATGGCAGCTGCGTGTAGCCGCCGGGGAGCGCCTGCCCGCCGCGCAGGAGGATCTGGCGATCACCGGCCACGCGATGGAAGTGCGGCTTTATGCCGAGGATCCGGCCAAGGGCTTCCTGCCCGCCACCGGCCCGCTCGACCAATTGTGGCTTTCGGGCCGGGTCAGGGTCGATTCGGGGGTTGAGCAGGGCGACGAAATCTCTCCGTTCTACGATCCGATGATCGCCAAGCTGATCGCCCACGGCTCGAACCGCGAGGACGCGCGGCAGCGGCTGCTGGACGCGCTGGATGACAGCTTCGTCGCGCCGCTGCGAACCAACAAGGGCTTCCTCTATGAATGCCTCGACCATCCCGATTTCGCTGCGGGCAAGGTCGATACCGGGCTGATCGCGCGCGCCGGCGAGGCCCTGATCCCGCCCGCCGAACCGAGCCAGGCCGCCGCCGATGCCGCTGCCTATCGCCTGCGCCGCGACTGGCTGGGCTGGCACGCCAAGGGCCAGGAGCGCGCGTTCCGCCACGGCTTGTTCGGCTTCCGCCTCAACCGCGCGCCCGAACCGCTGATTCCGCTGTGGGCCGACGGGCACTACAAGCCGGGTGATAGCGCCGCGCCCAACGCGCTGCGCTCCGACATGATCGAGACCGGCGGGGTAATGGTCACCGAGCGCGGCCAGAGCCGGGTGTTCTCCTTCCACGCCCCCCGACCCGGCGCCGGGCATTCCGCGCACGACGGCGATATTGTTGCGCCGATGCCGGGCAAGGTGCTGAGCGTTGAGGTGGTCGAAGGCCAGGCGGTGACCAAGGGCCAGCGGCTGCTGGTGCTGGAAGCGATGAAGATGGAACATGCCTTGACCGCGCCGTTCGACGGGACCGTGGCTGAGCTTGCGGCGGTGGCTGGCGCGCAGGTCCAGGTCGAGGCAATGCTACTCAGAATTGAACCCGCCGAATGAACTGGGCCAAGGAAGTCGAGGAACTGCGCCGCCGCGAGGCCATGGCGGAGGCGATGGGCGGGACCGAGAAGGTCGCGCGCCAGCACGGCCGGGGCAAGCTTGATGCCCGGGCGCGGATCGCCGGGCTGGTCGACACGGGATCGTTCCGCGAGATCGGCAAGATCGCCGGCAAGGGCAGCTATGACGATGCGGGCGAGCTCACCAACCTCGCCGCCTCGAACCTGATCTTCGGGCGGGCGAACATCGAAGGCCGCGCGGTGGTCGCCAGCGCCGACGACTTTACCGTCCGCGGCGGGGCGGCCGATGCCGCGATCCACCGCAAGATGGTGCTGTGCGAGCAGATGCCACACACCCTGGGGATCCCGCTGATCCGGATGATCGACGGCACCGGCGGCGGCGGTTCGGTCAAGACGCTGGAGACGATCGGCGCAACCTATATCCCTGCGGTGCCCGGCTGGAGCGACGTGATTCGCAATCTCGAGAGCGTGCCGGTGGTGGCGCTGTCGCTTGGGCCGACGGCGGGCCTCGGCGCCGCGCGGGTCGTGGCGAGCCACTATTCGGTGATGGTCAAGGGCCTCTCGCAGCTGTTCGCTGCGGGACCCGCGGTGGTCGATGGCCTTGGCGAAGGCTACAAGGGATCCGCCGACCACCAGCAGGCGAAGGAAAGCC
>JANOGS010000305.1:0-9097 GCA_031414115.1 Novosphingobium sp.
GGTCGATCTGGCCAAGCCAGTGGTCACCACTTGCGGCAGCGGGATCACCGCCAGTGTCCTGCTGTTCGCCATGCACCTGCTCGGCAAGACCGACACCGCGCTCTATGACGGCAGCTGGAGCGAATGGGGCGCCGATCCAGATACCCCCAAGGCAACGAAGACAGCCTGAGCATGGCCGGCGCCGAGGACGACAAGCTCGCCCCGGCGACAAAGCTGGTCACCGCCGGACGCCGCGCTGAGTGGACCGGGCCGGCGGTCAATCCGCCGGTCTGGCGCGCCAGTACCTACCTTTACGAGGACAGCGCCGCCCAGGAAGCCGGGCGTCATGTCAACGCCGACGGGGTGTTTCACTATGGCGCGCGCGGCGGGCCGAGCCAATGGGCCCTGGCTGAGGCTTTGACTGCGCTCGAGCCGGGCGCGGCCGGGACCATGCTCTATCCCACCGGGCTGGCCGCGCCGGTGATGGCGCTGCTCAGCGTGCTCAAGGCGGGCGACGAAGTGCTGATCGCGGACAATTCCTATGATCCGACCCGCAGCTTCGCGCTCCACGCGCTGCGCGACTACGGAATTGCCACGAGGTTCTTCGATCCGCTCGATCTTGCCGGTTTTGCCGCGATGATCGGCAAGAATTCCCGCGCGGTGCTGCTCGAAAGCCCGGGCAGCCTGTCGATGGAGGTCTGCGACGTTCCCGCGCTGGCCGCCGCAGCCAAGGCGCGCGGACTCGCGGTGCTGCTCGACAACACCTGGGCCGGGCCGACCGGGTTCCAGGCGATCCACCACGGCGTCGATCTATCGATCCTGGCCCTGTCCAAACACGTCGGCGGGCATTCTGACCTCATGCTCGGCAGCGTCACCGCCACCGCGCAATTCTATCAGCGCCTTCGCAAGCGCTCGCTGATGCTCGGCCAGCAGGCCTCGCCCGATGATTGCGCGCTGGCGCTGCGCGGCTTGAGGACCATGGGCGTCAGGCTCGATCGCTCGGCGGCGAGTGCGCTCGACATCGCGGCATGGCTGCGCGGGCGCTCGGAAGTGGCCGAAGTGCTGTTCCCGATGCTGCCCGGCGCCCCGGGCCACGATCTGTGGAAGCGCGATTTCACCGGCGGCTGCGGGCTGTTCACTTTCGTGCTCAAGGGCAAGGATTCCGCCGCGCGCGACCGGCTGGTCGATGCCCTGAAGCTGTTCGGCATCGGCTATAGCTGGGGCGGTTTCGAAAGCCTGGTGCTGGGCGTTCATCCCGAACGTGACCGGGCAGTGATGCCCTGGCCGCTGGCCCACTGCGATCCCGCTGACTGCTTCGCGGTGCGGCTGTGGATCGGGCTTGAGGATCCTGGCGACCTTCAGGCCGATCTCGAGCGCGGCCTCGCCGCCTGGAACGCGGCATGAGCTGGCCCGAACTGCTGGGCTGGCTCGATTCGATCGGATTTGATGTCGGCGATTACCACATCTCGCTGCTGGGCGGGCTCAAGGTGCTCACCGCGGCCATCGCGGTCATGGTTGCCGGTTGGTTCCTCAGCCTGCTGGTCCGTCGCCTGTTCCGCCGCATGCACCGGCTCGACCAGACCCAGCAATTGCTCGGCGAAAAGCTCACCGGGATCGCGGTGTGGACCGGACTGGTCCTGATCGCGATAGATTTCCTGGGGATCAGCCTGACCGCGCTGACGGTGTTTTCGGGCGCCTTTGGCCTCGCGGTCGGCTTCGGCCTGCAGAAGACCTTCGGCAATCTGCTCGCGGGCATCATTCTGCTGATGGACCGCTCGATCAAGCCAGGCGATGTGATCGCGGTGGGCAGCGGCACCGACAAGACCGTGGGCCAGGTCAACCGGATCGGAATCCGTGCAGTTTCGGTGACCACCCGCGACGAGATCGAGTACCTGATCCCCAACGAACTGCTGATGACCTCTACGGTTGAGAACTGGTCGTTCAGCACCCGCGATGTCCGGCTGAAAGTACCGGTCGGGATCGCCTATGGCAGCGATATCGAGCTGGCCGAGCGGCTGATGCTGGAGGCCGCGAGCGCGCATCCGCGGGTCCATCCCGATCCGGCCCCGTCGGTCTGGCTCCATGCCTTTGGCGACAGCGCGATCCAGTTCGAGATCCAGCTGTGGATCGACGATCCCGAGGCCGGAGTGGGCAATGTCCGCTCAGATGTGCTCAAGCGGATCTGGGCGCTGTTCAACCAGCACGGCGTCCACCTGCCCTACCCGCAGCGCGATCTCCACATCAAGGCCTGGCCCGCGAAGCCAGAGTGACCCCTCCGTCAGCCCTGCGGGCTGCTACCTCCCCATTGCTTCGCAACTGGGAGGATTGAAGGGTCCCAAATCCTCTCAGTTGCGAAGCAATGGGGAGATGGCCGGAGCGGAGCGACGGACGCAGGGGTCTCGCGAACTTTTCCTTAGGTCTGACAAAGCCTTTGTCGCTGGCATTTCCAGTCAGGCATCGCCATTCCAGCATCATGAGCATTTCTGCCCCCTCACCCGGCAAGGTCTGGCTGGTCGGCGCCGGTCCCGGCGATCCCGACCTGCTGACCCTGCGCGCCGCACGGTTGATCATGTCGGCGAAGCTGATCGTCCACGATGGCCTGGTCGATCCGGCGATCCTGGCGCTGGCCCGCCCTACCGCGCGGCTGATCTCGGTTGCCAAGCAGCGTTCGCGCCACACCCTGCAGCAGGATGAGATCAACGCCCTGCTGGTTCGCGAAGCTCTCGCCGGAACTGAGGTTATCCGCCTAAAAGGCGGAGATCCCTTCGTTTTCGGTCGCGGCGGTGAAGAGTACGAAGCCTGCCGCATTGCCGGCGTTCCGGTCGAAGTGGTCCCTGGGATCAGCGCCGCGCTGGGCGCCGGCGCCTCCGCGGGCATTGCTCTCACGCACCGCGATCACGCCTCGGTGGTCAGCTTCGTCGCCGGGCAATGCAAGGGCCTGGCCGAGCAGGACTGGTCGGGGCTGGCCGGTCGCGGCCGTACGCTGGTGATCTATATGGGCCTCGCCAGCGCCGAAGCGATTGCCGAAAAGCTGATTGCTGATGGTCTTGCCCCGGCAATCCCGGTCGCGGTGATCGAGAATGCGACCCGCCCGGCGATGCGGGTGCTGCGCAGCTCGCTGGCGGGCCTCACCGATCTGATCGCAAGCCACAAGGTCAAGAGCCCGGCAGTCATCGTCATCGGTGAAGTTGCCGCCGAACCAGCCACAAACGAACTGCGCGCGCTCGCGCTGGAGGCGCTCAAGTGAAGATCCTGACCGGCAACGATCTGAAAAGCGGTGCCGTCACCTGGTGGGACGGGGTGCAATGGTCGCTCCATGTCGGCGACGCGGTTGATGTTGGCGATCATGCCGACACCATCCTCGCCCGCGAGGAAGCCGCTCGCCGGGTCAACGCCGGCTATGCGATCGATGCAATCAAGGACGGTGACGGCAGGGTGCGCCCTGCCCACATCAAGGACCGCATCCGCGCGCTCGGCCCGACCGTGCGCCCCGATCTAACGCTAAAGCCGGCTGATCCCGAAGCCGGCAACTGGGTGATCTGATGTACAAGTACGACAATTATGATCAGGCGATGGTCGACACCCGCGTCGAGGAATTCCGCGACCAGGTGAAGCGCCGCCTGGAGGGCCACCTGAGCGAGGATCAATTCAAGCCGCTGCGGCTGCAGAACGGGCTCTACCTGCAGCTCCACGCCTATATGCTGCGGGTTGCGGTGCCCTATGGCACGCTGAGCAGCGCACAGATGCGGGTGCTTGGCGACATCGCCGAGAAGTACGATCGCGGCTATGGCCACTTCACCACCCGCCAGAACATCCAGTACAACTGGATCCAGCTGGACCAGACCCCCGACCTGCTGGCCGAGCTGGCCAAGGTCGAAATGCACGCGATCCAGACCAGCGGCAATTGCATCCGCAACATCAGTTCCGACCAGTACGCCGGGGCCGCCGCCGATGAACTGGTCGATCCGCGCCCCTATGCCGAATTGCTCCGGCAATGGTCGAGCTTCCACCCCGAATTCCTGGTCCTGCCGCGCAAGTTCAAGATCGCGGTGATCGCCAGCGCCACCGACCGTGCGGCGATGAAGCTGCACGATATCGGCATCCGCATGGTCAGGAACGCTGCTGGCGAGATCGGCGCGGCGTTCTATGTCGGCGGCGGCATGGGGCGGACTCCAATGATCGCACCGCTGATCCGCGACTTCGTGCCGCTCGATCAGCTGATCACCTATGCCGAGGCGTGCCTGCGCGTTTACAACCGCTATGGCCGCCGCGACAACAAGTACAAGGCGCGGATCAAGATCCTGGTCCATGAACTGGGCAAGGACGAGTACACCCGCCAGGTCGAGGAAGAATTTGCCCACCTGCTGACCCAAGGAATCGAGCCACCGCTCGCCGAACTCGAACGGATCAAGGCCCATTTCCCCGATCCGGCCTATCAGGCGGGCGCTGCTGACGACTACGATCGCTCCGACCCGGACTTCGCGCTGTGGGTGGATAACAACTGCGCCGCGCACAAGCAGCCGGGCTACATGATCGCGACGATCAGCCTCAAGCCGGTTGGCGGCATTCCGGGCGATGCCAGTGCCGCGCAGATGCGGCTGATGGCCGAGCTCGGCCTCAAATACAGCTTCGACGAGCTGCGCGTGACCCATGCCCAGAACATCGTGCTGCCGCACGTCCGCAAGGCCGATCTCTATGACCTGTGGCAGCAGCTCGAAGCGGCTGGCCTGGGCACGCCAAACCTCGATGCGGTCGATGATATCATCGCTTGCCCCGGGCTCGACTATTGCAGCCTCGCCAATGCCCGCTCGATCCCGGTGGCGCAGAAGCTGTCGGAGCGGCTTGCTCCGAAGCGCGCTGAGATCGGCGAGCTCAAACTCAAGATTTCCGGCTGCATCAACGCCTGCGGGCATCACCATGCCGGCCACATCGGAATTCTCGGGGTCGACCGCAAAGGTACTGAAAACTATCAGTTATTGCTCGGCGGCTGCGAGGGCGACGATACCTCGCTCGGCACGATCACCGGCCCCGGCTTCTCCGAGGACGGGATCGTCGATGCGATCGAGACCGCCACCGAGGTTTATCTTGCCAACAAGCAAGGCGACGAGCGCTTCCTCGATACCTATCGCCGGGTCGGCATGGCTCCGTTCAAGGAGGCGATCTATGGGTGACGTCCAGTTCCGCTTCCGCGATGACGAGCCGGTCGCCGATCCCGGGGTGACAGTGGATGTGTTTGGTGAACAAACCAACGCCGCCGCGGTGCGGCTCGAACCGGGCGACGATGCCCGCGATCTGCTGCCGTACCTGGACCGGCTCAAACTGATCGAGGTCAACTTTCCGGTGTTCACCGACGGGCGCGGGTTCTCCTCCGCGCGGGTCTTGCGCGAAGCCGGCTACACCGGCGAACTGCGCGCGGTGGGCGAGTTGCCGGTCGATCATCTCGCGTTGCTGCGGCGCTGCGGGTTCGATGCCTTCGCGCCCGATCCGCCGGTCAATCCCGCCGATGCCGAAACCGCCTTTGCCCGCTGGGACGATGTCTATCAGGCGACCACCGATGGCCGCGTGCCGATCTGGGCGAAACGCCATGGCTGAAGCTGCGCGCCGGATCGACCGGATCGACACCGCCGCGCGCTTCACCGCAGCGGATGCGGCCGCGCTCGAAGCGCGCTTTGCCGGCGTGCCGACCCGCGAGATGCTCGCCGCCGTGCTGGGCGAAGGGCTGGCCGGTCGGATTGCCTTGGTTTCCAGCTTCGGCGCGGAAAGCGCGGTGCTGCTCCACCTGCTGGCTTCGGTCGACCGGGCGGTGCCGGTGCTGTTCCTCGAGACCGGCAAGCATTTCCCCGAAACGCTGGCCTACCGCGACGAGCTGATCGAGCGCCTCGGCCTGACCAATCTGATCAATCTGACCCCCGATCCCGCCGCGCTGGCCGCACGCGATGGCAACGGCCTGCGCTGGTCCTATGATCCCGACGGTTGCTGCGAGATCCGCAAGGTGGTGCCGCTGGCGGCGGCACTCAGCCAGTTCGACGCCAGCTTCACCGGGCGCAAGGGCTTCCAGAGCGCCGGCCGCGCCGGGCTGGCGCGGTTCGAGCTTGACACCACCGACGCCGCCGGCCGGCTTAAGGTCAACCCGCTGGCCGACTGGTCGAGCGCGGACATCCAGGCCTATCTCGACGCCGCCAGCCTGCCGCCGCACCCGCTGGTTGCCCAGGGCTACCCCTCGATCGGCTGCTCGCCATGCACCAGCAAGGTCGCCGCCGGCGAAGACCCGCGCGCCGGGCGCTGGCGCGGCTGGGAAAAGTCCGAGTGCGGCATCCACGTTCCCGGTCAGGGCGATGTGGACGAACTGCCTCCGGGCTACGATCCGGTGTTCTGAACCCTCCCCGTTCGCCGAACGGGAGGGAATTCAGAACAAGCGGGATCAACCGGCCACGCGTTCGATGGTCGAAACCTTGCCGTCAGGACCCTTCGAGGTCCAAACGCCGTTTTCGACTTTTTCCTCGGCACATTCTTGCGTCGCGCCTTCCTTGTCCTTGGTAAAGCAATATTGTGAGGGTGACTTCTGCTCCCACTTGCCGGTGTCGATGACTTTGCCATCCATTGTGGTCGAATAGGTGCCGTCAGGCTTAACCTCATCCATCATCACTTCACCGTCGGCTCTGGTCACTTTGTAGGTGCCATGGGCGGGTCCTCCGTCTGCGGCAAGCGATGACGCTGCCGGTGCGGCCGCCTCTGGCACAGCGCTCGCCTCTGCTTCAGGGGCAGGCGCGGGTTGCGAGCAGGCGGAAATCGCCGCCAGCGCGGCGAACACAAGTATCTTCTTCATATCGTTACCCTCTCCGTGAAACGCGCGGCGGATCTTGCCCCGTGCGACTCGCGACCCCGGCGGAACTCTAGGGCTTGACCGGGGCAGTGGGAAGCAACAGCTCAACAGCGCTCTACCGGGCTATGATCCGGTTATTTGGGGATATCGATCACGGGATTCGCACCGAGGCGTGAATCGTGTTAACCAAAGTTATAGAGCACGGGCCGCAAGCACGATTGAGCACTTCACCGCGAAGGAGCTAATAGCGATGGCATTGGCAGTTATCGAACGCAGCGCTGGTGGCCAGATTACAGTGATCAACACCGATCAGATCACCTATCTGCGCCAGGATACCTACGGCACCTCGATCCACTTCACGTCAGGCGAACACGTCAATTGCCCGATGGAGATGG
The DNA here is from genome assembly GCA_031414115.1 of Novosphingobium sp. GTDB lineage: Bacteria > Pseudomonadota > Alphaproteobacteria > Sphingomonadales > Sphingomonadaceae > Novosphingobium. The sequence goes on from JANOGS010000305.1 coordinate 7,198, forward strand.
AAGCCTTGCTCGAAACCCTGAACGGCCGAACCCCCGAAACGCTACTGATCAAGCAGAACTAGATCCAGCCGTTCGCCCGATACCATTGCGCGGTGGCCTTCAGCCCTTCGCGCGTGCGCACAACCGGGCGCCACAGCTGTTCGGGCGGCAGAGCGCCGTGGCTCACCACCCAGTCGGGATGGCTCATATAGCCGACCCGGTCGAGCGTCAGCTTGGCCTTGCCGCGCCGGACAAAGCGATCGGCCCGCGCGGCGCGTTCCAGCGACAGGCGCGAAAGGTGGACCACCCAGGGGCGCCGCCCCATCGCCCAGCCGATCGCCCGGGCCACTTCATAGTGGCTCCACCCGCCCGCCTTGCCGTCATCGGGTTCGAAGCTCTTGTCCGTCACCGCTTCCCCGCCCGGGGCCAGCGCGAGCAGAAGCCGGCTGAGATCATCGACATGGATGAGCGAGGACCGCCCCTCGCTGGGCGGCATCGGCATCAAGCCCCAGCGGGCGGCCTTGAACAGGTCCAGACTGTCGCGGTCGCCCGGTCCATAGACCCAGGGCGGGCGAACAATCGTCCAGTCAAGCCCGCTGGCGCGGACCAGCTTCTCGGCGCGGGCCTTGCTGGCACCATAGGCCGAAAGCTCGGGCTCGCGCGCTGACAGCGAGGAAACGCAGACGAAGCGCCGGACCCCTTCGGCCAGCGCCGCCTCGATCAGGTTGAGCGTGCCAGTAACGTTGCCGGCCTCAAACCCGGCCGGATCGGGCGCGTTGACCACCCCGGCAACGTGGACCACCGCCTCGCAGCCGCGGACCAGCTGGCGCAGGGCCGCCGGGTCGCCAAGATCGCCTGCAACCCATTCCACCCCCATCCGGAACAGCTGTTCACGCCGGGCCAGGGCCTTGACCTCAAGCCCGATGCCGAGCGCCTGATCGACCAGTGCCTGCCCGACAAAACCGGTCGCACCGGTCAGCGCCAGCTTCAAAGCAGCACCAATTGGTCGCGGTGGATCACCGCCGGGCGCGGGGCATAGCCCAGGATCGCAGCGTGTTCGGTGGTCTGGCGGCGCATCAGCTTTGCGCATTCGCCAGCGTCGTATTCGCTGAGGCCGTGGGCCAGCCGCGCACCGGCCTCGTCGCGGATCGCCACGGCATCGCCGCGCTGAAATTCGCCTTCGACTGCGATAATCCCTGCGGCAAGCAAGCTCGAGCCTTTACCCAGCGCCCGCGCCGCACCGGCATCGATCACCAGCGCGCCCTTGAGCCGCAGCCGCCCGCCCAGCCAGGCCTTGCGCGCGCCGTCCTTGCGGCGGGGAAGGAACAGCGTACCGATCCCCTCGCCCGTCGCGCGCGCCATCGGCGCTTGGTGCAGGCCGCTGGCGATGGCGAGGGCAATCCCGGCCCGCTCGGCGATCTCGGCGGCCTGAAGCTTGGAGGTCATGCCCCCCGAACCCATTCCCGAGGCCGATCCGCCCGAGGCCATGGCGTGGATTTCCGCAGTCACTCCGCGCACTTGCGGCAGCAGCACCGCGCCCGCTTCGGCCGGATTGCGATCATAGAGACCGTCAACGTCCGAAAGCAGCAGCACCGCATCCGCCTGCGCCGCCTGGGCGACCCGGGCAGCGAGCCGGTCGTTGTCGCCAAAGCGGATTTCCTGGGTGGCGACGCTGTCGTTCTCGTTGATCACCGGCACCGCTCCGGCATCGAGCAGCCGGGTCAGCGTTGCGGTGGCGTTGAGGTAGCGCCGCCGATCCTCCAGATCATCCAGCGTCAGCAGCAGCTGCGCGGCGGTCAGGCCAACGCCAGCGAGCGCCTCGCTCCAGGCCTGGGCGAGCCGGATCTGGCCGACCGCGGCCGCGGCCTGCTTTTCCACGAGCCCCAGACGGGCGGCCGTCAGTCCCAGCGCCGCGCGGGCC
>JANOGS010000306.1:0-18934 GCA_031414115.1 Novosphingobium sp.
CTTGCCCGCGGCCTGGAGCTCGGCTTCGGACGAGAACAGGTCATGGTGGATGCCGAGCAGCGCCAGGTCGGTCTTGATCATCGCCAACATGTCGGCGACGGCTTCCGTGCGGAACAGCACCAGCCATTCGCTTTCAGGCGCCTCCACGAACTTGCTGCCATAGTGCGTCGCCAGCCGGTGCCCGGTCGGAACCAGATAGTCGCCGGGATAGAGCCCCTCAGGCACCTCGCCCACATCCTCGCCGAGCGCCTCGCGGTAGCGCAGGTGGACCGAGCGGGCGAGGACATCGACTTGGCCCCCGGCATCGTTGACGTAGTACTCGCGGATCACCCTGTGCCCGGCCCATTCGAGCAGGCTGGCCAGCGCATCGCCGACCACCGCGCCGCGGCAGTGGCCCATATGCATTGGCCCGGTCGGGTTGGCCGAGACGTATTCGACATTGACCGTGGTCCCTACACCAGCCCGCGAGCGGCCGTAATCGGCCCCGAGGTCGGCGATGGCGCGCAGTTCGTCAATCCAGGCGGAGGGTGCGATCCTGAGATTGATGAACCCGGGCCCAGCGATCTCGGCGGCGTTCACTGCGGGGGTCTTGGCCAGTTCGACTGCCAGGGCCTCGGCCAGCGCGCGCGGGTTCATTCCCGCAGGCTTGGCCAGCACCATCGCCGCATTGGTCGCCAGATCGCCGTGCAAGGCATCGCGCGGCGGCTCGACCGCAACCGCGCTGCGACTGAGCCCGCCAGGCAGCGTACCCGCAGTTTCGAGCGCATCGAGCGCGGCTGAGACATGGCCGGCGAAGGCGGCGTGAAGGGTCTGGGTCATGGCCGGGCGGTTAGCGGGTTTGGAGCGATAAGCAAATCCTCCCCGGCCTTGGCCCTGCGCAATAGCGCACCCCTCACTTCTACCGTCATCCTGAACTTGTTTCAGGACCCATCGCCCCTCCTCCCCCAGGTCGCGCCTGGACCAAGCAACGGCAAGGTCACGCGGCGAAAACGCGGAACTGTGCCTGCGGAGAAATGGGTCCTGAAACAAGTTCAGGATGACGATTCAGGAAAGCTGGAAAGACCTACCGCGTCGCGTTGTAGGTCAGCTGGTTCTGATCGAGCTGAAACCCGACCAGCACCTCAAACGTCGCCCGCGCGACCGCGGCCTTGACTTCGGGCTGGGCGAGCGGATCGACCGCGGCGTCTTCATCCCCGGCCTTGCGGCGGCGGGTCAGGCGATCGCGGATTTCGGCCGGCAGCGTTGCCTCAGCCTTGTCGATAGTGGCGCCGCCCTTGCCGCTGGCCGAGACGCGCTCCTGACCGTCGGCGAACTGGAGCGTGACCGAACCGATCCGCTTGGCAATCACCGCGTTGCCGCCGCGCAGCACGGTGACGAAATAGGGCAGCGTCACGGTGCGGGCGCCGCGCGCGTCGCTGCGCCGGGCCAGGACATCGAAAGTAACGCTGGAATAGACCTTGTCGCCGGTATCGTTGCACTGGCTGCGGACGTTGGTGAGCGCGCCGACCACGTCGATATTGGCCGCGCTGGTATCGCCGGGCAGGCGGAAAGTGGTCATATCGCCAGTGAAGTCAGCCACGCCCACTGCCGGGCAGGCGCTGCGGATCGCGGTGATGCCAACGCCCTGATCAACGACGATATCGCCCGCGCTGCGGCACCCGGCCAGCGCCGTTGCCAGAACGAGGGCAGTAATCAGGCGGCTTCGAGCGGTCATTGCGGCATCCTTGGGAATTGGGCTGGCCACGCCCTAGCGGCGCGCGGAGCAAAGCGCTAGAGGCGGCTGCATGAATGCTCCATTGCCAAGTCAGACCAGGCCTCCGCTGCGCCTGCTGCTCGCCGCCCCGCGCGGGTTTTGCGCCGGTGTCGACCGTGCGATCGAGATCGTCGAGCTGGCGCTGCAGCGCTATGGCGCGCCGGTCTATGTCCGCCATGAGATCGTCCATAACCGCTTCGTGGTCGATACGCTGAAAGCCAAGGGTGCGATCTTCGTCGAGGAACTGGACGAAGTGCCCGACGGCGCCCCGGTGGTGTTCAGCGCCCACGGCGTGCCCAAGGCGGTTCCGGCCGAGGCCACCAGCCGCGGGCTCGACTGGCTCGATGCAACCTGCCCGCTGGTCAGCAAGGTCCACCGCCAGGCCGAACGCCAGATCGAGGCCGGACGGCACATCCTGTTCATCGGCCACAAAGGCCACCCCGAAGTGATCGGCACCCTGGGCCAGGTGCCCGCCGGGACGATCACCCTGGTCGAGACTGTCGCGGACGTTGCCGCGCTGGGATTCGCGGTCGAGACACCGCTGGCCTTTCTGACCCAGACCACGCTGTCGGTTGACGACACCGCCGAGATCGTTGCCGCGCTGCTTGCCCGCTATCCCCAGATTGTCGGGCCCAAGACCGAAGACATCTGCTACGCAACCTCGAATCGTCAGACTGCGGTCAAGACCATCGCGCCGGAATGCCAGCTGGTGCTGGTGATCGGCGCGCCCAACAGCTCGAATTCGGTGCGGCTGGTCGAAGTGGCGGAACGCTGCGGGGCCAAGGCGCGATTGATCCAGCGCGGCACCGAGATCGCGCCCGAATGGCTGGAGGGGGTAGAGGTGCTGGGCCTTACCGCCGGCGCCTCGGCGCCCGAGGCGCTGGTCCAGGAAGTGCTCGACCGGCTGACGGGCCTGCGCGAAGTGACGGTCGAACAGGTGGTCACCGCCGAAGAGAAGATGGTGTTCAAGCTGCCCCGGCAACTGGTGGATTGAGGTGGCGGTCTATACCCAGCTTGGCGCCGAGCAGCTGGCGGCGCTGATCGCCGAATACGATGTCGGCGAACTCACCATGGCCAAGGGCATTGCCGAGGGGGTTTCGAATTCCAACTGGCTGATCGAGACCAGCGGGGACGGCAAGAGCGCGCGGTTTATCCTGACGATGTACGAATTTCGCATCGAGATCGCGGACCTGCCGTTCTTCCTTTCGCTGCTCGATCATCTGGCGGCGAAGGGCTGCGCGGTGCCGCGCACGATTCACGATTCCAGCGGCGCATTATACCGGATGGTCGGGGGCAAGGCGGTCGCCTTGATCGAATTCCTCCCCGGAGTCTCGGTCAGCGAACCCACCCCTGCCCAGGCCCGCGCGGTCGGCTCGGCGCTGGCCAGGCTGCACCTCGCCGCCGCCGACTTTCCTGGCGAACGCGACAACGCGATGGGCCTCGCCGAATGGCAGCGGCTGGCGGCAGCTTGCGGGCACGAGGGGATGGCGGAGATCGATCCGGCGCTGGCCGAACTGGTCGCGCGCGAACTGCCCCGCCTCGCCGCCGAGTGGCCGCAAGGCCTGCCGCGCGGGGTCATTCACGCCGATCTGTTCCCTGACAATGTGCTCATGCTGGGCGAGGCGGTCACCGGGCTGATCGACTTCTACTTCGCCTGCACCGACATCACCGCCTACGATCTGGCGGTGACCCACGCTGCCTGGTGTTTCGATGCATCCGGTGCCCACTTTGACCCCGCGCTGAGCGCCGCTCTGCTCGATGGTTACGCGGTTGTGCGCCCTTTGAGTGCAGTTGAGCGCCATGCTTTGCCGGTGCTGGCGCGCGGTGCGGCGCTGCGCTTTACCCTCAGCCGCGCCTGGGACTGGCTCAACACTCCGGCCGATGCGCTGGTCACCCGCAAGGACCCGATGGCCTTCGCCCGGAGGCTGGAATTCTACGCTAATTCAGCCAATTGTGCGGTGTTTGCGTGAAACAGGTCGAGGTTTTCACCGACGGCGCCTGCAAGGGCAACCCCGGCCCCGGCGGCTGGGGCGTGGTGCTGCGGATGGGTCAGCATGAGAAGGAACTGGCCGGCAGCGAACCAGCCACCACCAACAACCGGATGGAACTGACCGCAGCAATCAAAGCCCTGGAATCGCTGAAAGAACCCTGCGACGTCCACCTCCACACCGACAGCCGCTATGTGATCGACGGGATCACCAGCTGGATCTTTGGCTGGCAGCGCAACGGCTGGAAAACCGCCGCGAAAAAGCCGGTGCTTAACGCCGACCTGTGGCAGGAGCTGCAAGCCGCAGCGCGCCGCCACAAGGTCGAGTGGATCTGGGTCAAAGGCCATGACGGCCACCCCGAAAACGAACGCGCCGACAAGCTGGCGAGCGACGCGGCGCTGGCCGCGATTCGCTAGCCGAAGCGGGCCGGGGAATAGGGCGCGGGATCGACCGCCCCGGGGCCCTCGCCGCGCAGCAAACGCAGCGCAAGATCAGCCGCGGCGGGCGCGGTCTGGATCCCGAAGCCGCCTTGTCCGGCGAACCAGAACAGGCCAGGCACCGCTGCGTCGAAGCCATAGACCGGCAACCGATCCGGCGCGAACGAGCGCAGCCCTGCCCATTTGTGCTCGATCCGGGCGATCGGCCAGTCGGCCACCTCCTCGAACCGGGCGAGCGCGGCGGCGACGTCGAGCTCCTCGGGCGCGGCATCGCAGGGCGGGCTTGGCGTCTCGTCATGCGGACTGAGCCACAGCCGGCCAGCGTCAGGGCGGAAATAGAACGAGCCGTCGAAGCCCAGCACCAGCGGCAGGTTGTCCGGCACCGGTGTTGCCATCCGCAACTGCGCGATCGTGCGGCGATAGGGCTGGATCCCCAGCGGCGCGGCCCCGGCCATGGCAGCGACCTCGTCTGCCCAGGCTCCGGCAGCGTTGATCAGCACCGTGGCGCGTAACGTCCGTCCATCTTCCAGCGAAACCTGCCAGAGACCGTCCTGACGCTCAGCCGAACCGAGCCTCGCCCGGCACAGCACGTCTGCCCCGCCGCGCCTGGCCTGGCCGAGCCACAACTGATGCAGCGCGGCAACATCGATGTCGCTGCAGTCGGGCTCCAACACGCCATGACGCCACTCTGTTCTGAGCCCGGGTATCCGCGCCTCGAGCGCGGCGCGGCCGAGCCGCTCCACCGCCACGCCGAGGCCGGAAAACTGCTCGGCAAAGGCATCGAGCCCCGCCAGTTCCCCATCGCGCGCCAGGGTCAGCGCCCCGCGATCCTTGAGCAGGCCGTGTTCCTTGAGAAACGGACCCGAAGCCGCGGTCAGGGGGTGCACCAGGGGCCCGCCGTAGCTTTCGGTCCAGAACGCCGCCGACCGTCCCGTGGCGTGGTAGCCAGGCTGGTGTTCTGCTTCGAGCAGGACGACGCGGGCCTGCCCGGCCAGACCTGCCGCCAGCGAAGCCCCGGCGATCCCGGCCCCGACAATGGCGAAAGCATAGCGTTCCATCTACGAACCCGCGATCCGATCGAGAAACGCATCGCAGGCTGCCAACGCACGGCCACGCACCTGGCCTTCCTCGCGCAGGATTTCATGCGCTGCCTCCGCGCCGAAACGGACCAGCTGACAATCACCCAGGCGCGCAGCCGCGCGGGCAATTGCCGCAAATCCGACCAGCTTGTCATGATCGCTCGCAAGAATCATAACCGGCACCTTGACCCCTTCCAGCCGACCCGGTGCGAACAACCCGCGCATCGAGGCATAGGCACGTTCGACCCAGCCCCACGATCCCGGCCCCATCACCAGTTCAGGCCGCGCCTCGCGCCACCACAGTTCGTCCGCATAGCGCTCTGGGTCATGGGTCAGCAGCTGCTCGCGTCCCTGCGGCGGCTGACCGGGCTTCTCGCTCCATTTCCAGGCCGGTCGGCGCGGATCGCCCAGTGCTTTCATGATCTTCACCGCGAAATGCATGACCGGCTCGGGCAGCCGACTGGCGACGAAGCCCAGCATCGGCGCGGTCAGCAGCAGGGCATCGGGATCGACCTTGCCCTCGGCCGCAGCACGCAGCACCAGGTGCCCGCCCATCGAATGAGCGGCAAGGATATGCGGACCGGGTATCTCAGCTTGCCACTGCCGCCAGAGCAGCGCCAGATCATCCACCCAGATTGAAAAATCGTCGATATGGCCAGTGTAAGCGTCGCTGCCGAGCCGGCCCGAGGCGGCCTGTCCGCGCCAGTCGGCAGCCGTCACCTGCCAACCGAGACCCTGCCAGTGCGCGAGCGTATCAAGGTATTTCTCATAGAAATCGCCGCGCCCGGGGAAGAACAGGATCGCGCCTTTACCTTGCCCGGCCGGTACCGGCCAGTCGATCCGCCGCACCGCCAGACCGTCAGCGGTGGCCCACACGGTTTCCCGCGCTTCGTCCGGGATTGCACGACGGTCGAATGCTTTTCCCACGTGGATAATTCTAGCCTCTTGGGGGTGGTTACTATTTGGTAAGCCCTGCTGTTTACACCGGCCCTTCGGACCAGGGGGCCAACGATGCCAGACATCGAATTCCGTTACCTATTGCTGGGATGCTTGGCAATCGCGCTGCTGTTCGCCGCGTTCACCGACATTCGTCGGCGCCAGATCGACAACTGGCTGAACGGCGCGATCGCCGCCTGTGCCCCACTCTATTGGTGGGCCTGCGGCATTGCGCTGTGGCCTGATGTCGCCTGGCAGGTTGGCGTCGCGCTGGCCACTTTCGCTTTTCTCGCAGTGCTGTTCGCAATCCGCGCCATGGGCGGGGGTGACGTCAAACTGCTTACCGCCCTGGCATTGTGGATCGAACCGACCTGGTTCGTGCGGTTGCTGATCGGCATGGCGCTGATCGGCGGGGTGCTGACTCTGGCGCTGGGCGCTTGGCATGTCCTGCGCCGCCGCAAGGACAAATTGGCGATTCCTTATGGGGTAGCAATCTCTGCTGCCGGGATCTGGGTAATTGCCGCTCAATTCGCTCCAGTTTTTCAAATTGCCGGCGGTGTCGGTAATTTGGGTTGAATACCGGATTTTAACCAGTTTGCCCGAAGAAGCACAAACGTACTTCGGGATTTCTCTAGGGGGCTTGCAAAGCCATGGATAAGAAGAAACTGATGCTGCTGCTTGGCGCGCTGGTCGTTGCGATCGGTACCGCCCTTGCTGCTCGGAGCCTGTTCGTTGGTGGCTCGACACCTCAGGCGGAAGCCGCAGCTGAGGTCCCTAAGGGACCCAAGGTGCTGGTCGCCCAGCGGGCGTTGCCGGTCGGTACGATCGTTACCGCCGATTCGGTTGCCTTCCAACTGTGGCCCAAGGAAATGGTCCAGCAGGCTTACTTCATCGACGGCGAGGCCGACATGAACAAGCTGCTCGGCACCGTGGTGCGCTATCCGATCACGGCTGGCCAGCCGGTCACCCAGGGCGGCCTGGTGGCGCCGGGTGACCGCGGCTTCCTGGCCGCTGCGCTTGGCCCCGGGATGCGGGCGATCACCATTCCCGTGTCAGCCAAGACCGGCGTTGGCGGCTTCGTCTTCCCGGGCGACCATGTTGACTTGATGCTGACCCAGACCGTCACAGGACGCGATGGCGGTTCGCCGCTCAAGGCCACCGAGACGATCCTGCGCAATGTCCGCGTGCTCGCCACCGACCATTCGACCGAAACCGAGATCGAGGACGGCAAGACCGTGGTTCGTGCCTTCCGCACTGTTACGCTGGAAGTCACGCCCAAAATCGCCGAAAAGATCGCGGTCGCTCAGACGATCGGTTCGCTCAGCCTGTCGCTCCGCTCGCTTGCTGACAACCAGTCGGACCTCGATCGCGCGATTGCCGACGGTTCGGTCAAGGTTCCGGCCGGCGCCAACAAGGCGCAGGAAGAAAAGCTGCTCACCCAGGCGATGAACCGTCCGATTGACGGCGGTTCGACCTTCGTCACCGGCGGCGATGTCTCGCGCTTCCAGCGTCGTTCTGCCCCCAATCCGGAAGGCGCTGCCCGCGCTGCTGCGGCAACGATCGCCAACACCATTGCCGACCGCGCCGGGCTGCCGCCTGCTGGCCGCGCCGTACCGGCAGGCCCGGTGGTGCGCGTTACCCGCGGCAAGAACACGACCGTCGAATCGGCGGGAGGCAATTGAGATGCTGACCGCAACCACGCACTCCGCCGCTTCAGCCGCGATGAAAGGCTCCAAGATGAAACGCCTTGTCCTTACCCTCCTAAGCGCAACTGCCGCGGCTGTTCCGCTGGCGCTGGTTCCGGCCAGCCCGGCCGCCGCTCAGGCGGTCAGCCGCCCGGCCAACGACATTGTCCTGTCGATCGGTCGCGGCCAGCTGGTCACGGTCGGTGGCGCGATGGCCGATGTGTTCGTGGCCAACGACGCGATCGCCGATATCCAGGTCAAGGCCACCAACCAGCTCTATGTCTTCGGCAAGGCCGGCGGCGAGACCACGGTCTACGCCTCCAACTCGCGCGGTGACGTGATCTGGTCGGCCAACGTCCGGGTCGGCTCGAACATCGACTCGGTCGATCAGATGCTGCGGATGGCGATGCCCGACGCGAAGATCGCGGTCTCGACCATGGGCACCAACACCTTCCTGCTGACCGGTACGGTCGGCGCGCCAGAGGATGCAGCCGAGGCCCAGCGCCTGGTCGAAGCCTTCGTCGGCAAGGATCAGAACGTCATCACCCGGCTCAAGATGGCCACTCCGATGCAGGTTAACCTGCGGGTTCGCTTCGCCGAAGTCAGCCGCACCCTGGTGCGCAACATCGGTGTCAACCTGAAGTCGGCCGATCTGACCAGCGGCTTCAAGTTCGCTGTTGGCCAGGGCCGAACCTTCAACGGCACCTTCACACCGGGCGGACCGATCGGGATCGGCACCACTGCCGATGCCGGCTTGAACGCGGTTAGCCCGATCGGGGTGGGCACGACGCTGGCGGCGGCAGGTAGGATCGCCGGGATCGATCTGCTGGGTGCGCTCGATCTGGGCGAGACCGTCGGCCTGGTCACCACCTTGTCCGAACCCAACCTGACCGCACTTTCGGGTGAAACCGCCGACTTCCTGGCTGGCGGTGAATATCCGATCCCGATCAGCCAGGGCCTGGGCACGACTTCGATCGAATACAAGCGCTTCGGGGTCAGCTTGGCCTACACGCCCACAGTCCTTTCCAACGGCCGGATTTCGATCCGCGTGCGTCCGGAAGTTTCGGAACTGTCGAGCCAGGGTGCAATCACCATCAATGGCTTCCAGGTTCCGGCACTGACCGTGCGCCGCGCTGAAACCACGATCGAGCTTGGTTCTGGCCAAAGCTTCATGATCGCCGGACTGATGGGCAACAGCTCGCAAAGTACGGTCAAGAAGATGCCGGGTGCCGGCGATCTGCCGATCCTGGGTTCGCTGTTCCGCTCGAACAGCTTCCAGCGCGGTGAAACCGAACTGGTGATCGTCGTCACGCCCTACCTGGTCCATCCGGTGGACGCCAAGGACATCAAGCTGCCGACCGACGGGTACCAAAACCCCAACATCCTGCAGCAGACCTTCGGCAACATGGAAAATGCCGGCACGAGCGGCGGCGATCGGCCCAAGCCAACGGCTGCGCCGCAGCAGCAGGAAGCGACCGCGCCGAAAATCGGCGATCTGGGCGATCCCGCACTGCCGCTGTTCCCGCCTTCCGAAGGCGAAAAGAAGAAGCGTGGCAAGAAGGCCAAGGCCGACGCCGCCACGCCCGGTTTCAGTCTGAACTGAGAGAGGTGAAGATCCATGCGTAATTCCTATACTCGCAAGGCGCTGGCTTCGGCCGTCACCTTCTCGCTCGCGCTGGCGCTGGGCGGATGCGGCGGCATGGCGGGCAACCGCAGCCTTGAAAGCGTCCGCCAGCCGGTGGTCGAACGCACCAACTATGTGCTCGATCTCAATTCCGGTCCGGGCGGCATGTCGCTGCCCGAACAACGCCGCCTGGCCGGCTGGTTCGAAGCGATGAAGCTGCGTTACGGCGATCGCATCACGATCGACGATCCGATGAAGAGCGGGTCGAACCGCGCCTCGGTGGAAGCCGTTGCGGGCCGGTTCGGCTTGCTGGTCGGCGATCAGGCTCCGGTCACGGCCGGTATGGTCAACGCCGGAACGGTGCGCGTCATCGTCACCCGTTCGTCAGCCCATGTTCCGGGCTGCCCGGACTGGTCGGCCAAATCGGACACCAATTTCGCCAATGCCACCAGCCCCGGCTATGGCTGCAGCGTAAACGGCAATTTCGCCGCGATGGTCGCCGATCCCGAGCATCTGCTGCACGGCGCGGAAAGCACCGGCACGACCACGGTCATGAGCTCGACCAAGGCGATAGAGAGCTATCGCGATGCCAAGCCAACCGGCGAAGGCGGCCTCAAGCAACAGTCCAGCAAGGGGAACTAAACCATGAATGCTCCCTGGAAACCCGGCGCTCCCGGCAATCGCGACGCCTTCAACGCCTTCATTTGCGACGAGGCCGCACTCGATGTGCTGCGCCCGGTCGTGATCGAGATGGGCTGGCAACCCGAGAAGTGCAACAAGGGCGGGCTGCGCAACGCAGTCCAGTCCCTGTCGATCTCGGCCAGCCCCAACATCCTGATGGTCGACCTGTCGGAAAGCGGCGATCCGCTGAGCGACATCAACGCCCTGGCCGAGGTTTGCGAACCCGGCACGGTGGTGATCGCGGTTGGCCAGGTCAACGACGTAAGGCTTTACCGCGACCTGGTCGCAAGCGGGATTCACGACTATCTGCTCAAGCCGCTGTCACCTGCCCAGGTGCGCGACGCGCTGGTCAATGCCCAGGCCGTGTTCGCCAATCCCAAGCAGCACGATCCGCAGACGGCCAAGAAGCACATCTCGACCGCAGTCATCGGCACCCGCGGCGGGGTCGGAGCCTCGACGCTCGCCACCTCGCTCGCCTGGCTGTTCTCGGCTGACGAGAAGATGCCGACTGCGCTGCTCGATCTTGACGTCCACTTCGGCACCGGCGCGCTGGCGCTTGACCTCGAGCCAGGCCGCGGCCTGACCGATGCGATCGAGAACCCGGGCCGGATCGACGGGCTGTTCATCGAACGCGCGATGATCCGTGCCAACGATCATCTCGCGATCCTCTCGGCCGAAGCGCCGATGAACTCGCCGCTGATGACCGATGGTGCCGCTTTCGTGCAGCTGGAGGAGGAATTCCGCCAAGCCTTCGAAATGACGGTCATCGATCTGCCGCGCAACATGCTGATCAACTTCCCGCATTTGCTGGCGGATGTGAACGTGGTGCTGGTGGTTGCCGAAATGACCCTGGCCTCGGCCCGTGATGCGATCCGCATCCTCTCCTGGCTCAAGACCAACGCCTCGCACGTTCAGCCGATCGTGGTGGCCAACAAGGTCCAGTCGGGCGTTGCCGAGATCAGCAGGGCGGATTTCGAAGCATCAATCGAACGCAAGATCGGCTTCTCGATCCCTTATGACGTCAAAGCTGCGACCAATGCCGCCAAGCTTGGCCAGACCTTTGCCGACGCCAACCGTTCGGCCAAGGCCGGGTCTGTGATCCGCGAAATCTCCAAAGCGGTGATGGGCGTTGGCGACGGCGACACCATGGACGTTTCGATCAAGGCCAAGCCTTCGCTTCTCGGCAAGCTCGATTTCAAGTCGATGCTATCCAGCAAGAGCAAGGGCAAGAGCAAGGCCCCCGCGCCGGCTCAAGCCTGAAGCGGGACCAACCGGGCACGGTTCGCTTCGCCGGACTTTGCCCTTGATAGGGAAGGCGTGACACGCCGATGAGCATTGTTCAGCTCTTGCTGATAGCCGTGGGCATGATGAGCTTCATGGTGCTTGGCTATCTTGCTTTCGCGGGGCCTTCGGCCGCGAAGGAAAGCGCACGCCGGCTTCAGGCGGTGCGATACCGCCACTCTGAAAGCACGATCGACAAGGTCGAGGCGCAGCTGAAGAAGGCTGTCGCTGCGCGCAAGCCCAAGATGCACCACATCGCCGGTTCGGAATCACGGGTTGCGGCGCTGGCGCTACGCTTGCACCGCACCGGCAAGAACTGGACGCTGTCGCAATATGCCTATGCGTCGGCCGGTCTGGCGCTGGCAGTCACTGTGGTGCTGTTCCTCAAGACCGGCGCGCCAATGCTCTCGTTGGCGATCGGCCTGTTTGTTGGCGCCGGATTGCCGCACATGGTGGTCAACTTCTTCATCAACAAGCGCAACGGCGCCTTCACCACCAAATTCCCCGACGGGATCGAATTGCTGGTCCGCGGACTACGCTCGGGACTTCCGGTCACCGAAACGCTCGGCGTGGTTGCCTCCGAAGTGCCCGGCCCGGTGGGCGAGGAATTCAAGCTGGTCACCGAACGGATCCGGATCGGCAAGACCATGGAAGAAGCCCTCCAGGATACCGCCGACCGGCTCAACACGGCTGAATTCAGCTTCTTCTGCATCACCCTGGCGATCCAGCGCGAGACCGGCGGCAACCTGGCCGAAACGCTTTCGAACCTGGCCGACGTGCTGCGCAAGCGGGCCCAGATGAAGCTCAAGATCCGGGCAATGAGCTCGGAATCCAAGGCCTCGGCCTATATCGTCGGCTCCTTGCCGTTCATCGTCTTCGGCATGGTCTGGTGGATCAACCCCAAGTATCTGAACGGTTTCTTCACCGACGAGCGCCTGATTGTGACCGGCCTGGGCGGCCTGGTGTGGATGTCGATCGGTGCCTTCATCATGGCCAAGATGGTCAACTTCGAAATCTGAGCGAGGGATAGAGAACCATCATGACCAACACCCCGCCCGGACCCACGCTCCTTGGCATTGACGTCATCTGGGCCGGCACCATAATGGCCGGCCTGGCGACCCTGGCGGTGATCTTCGCCGTTTATGCCGCAGTGACCATCCGTGACCCGATGCAGAAGCGGGTCAAAGCGCTCAACGACCGGCGCGAGCAGCTCAAGGCCGGGATCATCACCCAGTCGGCCAAGAAGCGGGCCAAGATCGTTCGTACGCACGAGACCGCCGACAAGGTGCGCAACGCGCTGTCTTCGCTCAAGGTCCTGCAGCAGAGCCAGCTTGAGACGATCCAGCAGAAGCTGGCCCAGGCCGGTATCCGCAAGAAGGAACTTGGCGTCATCGTGATTTTCGCGCGGATGGTGCTGCCGGTCGTGTTCGGCGGGATCGCCGCCTTTATGATCTATGGCATCAACTATTTCCCCCAGTGGGGCGGAATGAAGCGCCTGATGGCCTTCGCAGCGATGGTTGGCGCGGGTTACAAGGGTCCGGAAATCTGGATTGCCAACCTCATTTCCAAGCGCACCGATGCGATCCGCAAGGGCCTGCCCGATGCGCTCGACCTCTTGGTGATCTGTGCCGAAGCCGGTCTGACCGTTGACGCCTCGTTCAACCGCGTGGCCCGCGAACTGGGCCGCGCCTATCCCGAGCTGGGCGACGAATTCGCCCTGACCGCGATCGAAATGTCGTTCCTCAACGAACGTCGCCAGGCCTTTGAAAACCTTGCCTATCGCGTCAATCTTGATGCAGTCAAAGGCGTGACCACCACCATGGTCCAGACCGAACGCTATGGTACGCCGCTGGCCTCTGCGCTGCGTGTGCTGTCAGCCGAATTCCGTAACGAGCGGATGATGCGCGCCGAAGAAAAGGCCGCGCGTCTGCCCGCGATCATGACCGTGCCGCTGATCCTGTTCATTCTGCCAGTGCTGTTCATCGTCATTCTCGGCCCGGCGGCCTGTTCGATCGCCGACGCCTTTTCAAACGACGGCCCGGTCAAGAAGTAAGTTTCGCGACTGTCACCAGGCCAGGGCCGGGGCGGGAAACCGCTCCGGCCTTTGCTGTGTCAGGTGCGGACCACTTCGCCTTCGATCGCCCCGAAGATGCTGCGCCCGCGCGCGTCCTTCATTTCGATCCGAACCACATCGCCATAGCGCAGGAACGGCGTGATGGCCTCGCCGCTGGTGATGGTCTCGACCATCCGCAGCTCGGCAATGCACGAATAGCCGCGTCCGCCGGCGCTGCACGGGCGGCCGGGCGAGCCATCGGGATCGCGGTTCGAAACCGTGCCCGAACCGATGATCGAGCCGGCTCCGATCCGCCGGGTTTTGGCGAGATGCGCGATCAGCATGCCGAAATCGAACGTGCACTCTTGCCCTGCCTCAGCGCGGCCGAACGGCTGGCCGTTGAGATCGACGCTGAGCACGTGGTTGAGCTTGCCGCCGCTCCAGCTAGTGCCGAGTTCATCGGGGGTGACGAACACCGGCGAGAAATGACTGGCTGGCTTGGCTTGGACGAAGCCGAAGCCCTTGGCCAGCTCGCCCGGGATCAAGTTGCGCAGCGACACGTCGTTGACCAGCCCGACCAGGCGAATGTGCTCGAGCGCGCCCGCAGCGGATACGCCCTGCGGGACATCGCCGGTGACCACCACGATCTCAGCCTCCAGGTCGCAGCCCCAAGCTTCGTCGGCCAGCGTGATGGCACTGCGGGCACCGCGCAGGTCGTCGCTGCCGCCCTGGTACATCAGCGGATCGTGCCAGAAACTGTCGGGCAGTTCGGCCCCGCGCGCCTTGCGAACCAGTTCGACGTGGTTGACGTAAGCTGAGCCATCGGCCCACTGGTAGGCGCGCGGCAACGGGGCCAGCGCGACCCGTTCGTGGAACCGTTCGCGAGGGATCGCGCCGTGCTCAAGCTCGGTCGCCAGCGCGCGCAAGGCCGGTTCATGCCACTCCCAACCATCAAGCGCGGCCTGCAAGCTAGGCACGATATGCCCCGCCTCGGCGTACCACGCGAGATCGGAAGAGACGACCGCAAGCCGCCCGTCGCGGCCGTGGGGTAGCGAAGCAAGTTTCATGGTTTTGGTGTTCCTGGCTGGAGGGCCTGCTCGTAAATCCGGGCGAGCAGATCCTGGAAAGTGCGGCGTTCAGCGGAACTGAGCGCGGTGAACAGTCGGCGCTCCATATCAAGCGCCAGCGGCATGATCTCGCCGTGGACTGCCCGGCCCGCCGGCGTCAGTTCGAGATGGTGCGAGCGCCCGTCGCTGGCATTGGGGCTGCGGGCGATCAGCCCGCGCTCCTCCAGCACCTTGCAGGCACGGTTGACCGCTACCTTGTCCATCCGCGTGGCATTGACCAGTTCGCGCTGGGTGTGTTCGCCAGAATCGCCAAGCACCGCCATTACCCGCCATTCCGGAATCTTCAGCCCAAAGCGCGCCCGATACTCATCCGCGATGCTGTCGCTCACCGCGTTCGAGGTGACCGAGAGCAGGTAGGGAAGAAAATCGGCAAGGCGGGGCTGCTTGGCGCTCATCGGTAACTGGTTCCTGATGCAACCAGTTCGCTAAGGGCAAGCGGAGCGGGGTGCAATGGCCCAGGTCAACTTTTCACGGCTTCGGGCGCGGCAGCGACGAAGGCGGGAAGCTCGCGCAGCACCGCATCGATCCTGACCAGCCGCGGCATGGCATCGAGCGGCACCATGAAGCGGCGGGCGCTGTACATTTGTGGCACCAGGCAGATATCAGCGAGGCTTGGCGTGTCGCCGCCCAGCAACCCCGTTTCCGGGGCCGTGGCTTCCAGTGCGGCCAGGCCATCGCCCAGCCAGCGATGCAGCCAACGGCCGATCGCAGGCTGTTCCTGACCCATTTCGTCGCGCAGAAAGTTCTGCACCCGCAGATTCTGCAAAGGGTGGATCTCTGCGGCAATCGTCAGCGCCTGCGCCATGGTGCGGGCACGCGCGGCGGGATCGGCGGAGATCAGCCTGGGCGCCGGGTAGCATGAATCGAGGTAGTCGATGATCGCCAACGACTGACTGAGCCGATGTCCGTCAATCTCCAGCAGCGGAATCAATCCCAGCGGATTGAGCGCGCGATAATCCTCGCTGCGCTGCTCGCCCTCGGCCAGATCGACTTGCACCGAGCGATAGGCGATACCCTTCAGGTTAAGCGCGATCCGCACCCGGTAGGCGGCGGACGAGCGCCAGTAGTCGTAAAGTACCACTTCGCTCATTTCAGCACCCTGCCCGCCACCGCATCCAGTTTCGCCACCATTACCGGATCGCGCTCGGCCAGCGCAGTCATAACCGCATGTTCCAGCGCAGTATCGATCGGGCTGGGGCTGCGATTGTCCGGCAGCGCGGCGGCGAAGTGCCCCAGCACCTTGCGCGCCTGATCGACATTGCGGTGCATCACCGCGATCATCGCCGCTGCGTCCACCCCCTCGTCACTTTCGCGCCAGCTATCGAAATCGGTGACCATGCCGAGCAGGGCGTAGGGCAGCTCGGCCTCGCGGGCGAGCCGCGCTTCGGGCATCGCGGTCATCCCGATCACGTCAGCGCCCCAGGCCTGGTAGAGGCGGCTTTCCGCGCGGGTCGAGAACTGCGGACCTTCGATGGCAATATAGCAGCCGCGATCGTGAACCTTGGCGCCGTCCTGCTCTGCTGCGGCGACAAGCGCGGCCCGCAGCCGCGGGCAGACCGGATCGGCCAGGCTGACGTGCGCGACCAGGCCGGGGCCGAAGAAGCTGCTTTCGCGCGCCGCAGTGCGATCGATGAACTGATCGACCGCGACGAAATGGCCGGGCTGCATCGCCTCGTTCAGCGAACCGATCGCCGAGAGCGCGACCAGGTCCGTCACCCCGCAGCGTTTCATCACATCGATGTTGGCGCGGTAGTTGACCGTGCCGGGCGGGATCCGGTGCCCATCCCCATGCCGCGCCAGAAAAGTGAAGCGCACCCCAGCCAGTGTCCCGGTGGTAACCGCGCCCGAGGCGAGGCCGAAAACGCTGGCAACCTCGATCTCCTGCGCGTGATCAAGTGCGATCCCGGCTGCCAAGCCCGAACCGCCGATCACGCCGATATGAAAGGCTTCGCTCATTTCGACGCGAGGATGCCCGTCATCACGAAATCGATGCAATGCACGCGGTAGCGATCGCGCAATTGCTCGGTCAGGGTGTCGGTATCGTAACAGTGCTTCAGCACCAGCCGCGCCGAAAAGAACCGGTCGGCCGCGCCGGTGACGGTGAAATAGAACATCTGCGCGTCAACCGCGCGAAACACCCCCTGCTTGATCCCATCCTTGATCAGCCGGTCATAGGCGCGGCTGAGCGGGGTGAGGTAGGAATCGGCGATGCGGTGCGCTTCGTCCTCATCGCTGTCGCGCACCAATCGCATGAGCAGACGGTTGAGGTAGGGCGTCTTGAAATAGGTATCGACCACCGCGCCGATGTGCCGGCGCAGGCGCTTTTCGGGGTCCATGTCCTTGGCCATCAGCGCATCGACCGCGTGGACAATATCGGCCATGTCGCGGTCAAGCAGCGCCCGCATCAGCCCCGCCTTGTTGCCAAAGTAGTATTTGACCAGCGCCGAATTGAGCCCCGAACGCAGCGACAATTCGGACAACGAGATATCGACGATATCGCCTTCACGCATGATCGCCGACGCCGTCTCAAGCAGCTGCTCGCGTGCTCCAGGTGGAGCATCGATTGCCGCGCGCTGCGTCGCCTCGCTCATTTGTAGGTCGGCTCCTCCCACCACGGGTAAAAGTCCGGCATATCGGCGGAAACCCGCCCCGGAAAGGCAGGCGGGCGTTTCTCGAGGAAGCTTTGCACACCTTCCTTCGAATCGGCGCTTTTCGACAAGCGATAGATCGAGCGGCTATCGACCTTGTGGGCATCCATCGGATGCGCGCCCGAAGGCAAGCGCCAGAGCATCGCCCGGGTCATCGCCACCGAGACTGCCGAGGTGTTCGCGGCAATCTCGCGCGCCAGCCCCCGCGCCGCGTCGATCAGCTCGCCCTGGGCATGGACCGAGCGGATCAAGCCGCCACGCAAGGCTTGCTGGGCATCGAAGATGCGCCCGGTCATGCACCATTCCAGCGCCTGGTTGACCCCGACAATCCTGGGCAGGAACCAGCTCGAGCAAGCCTCGGGCACGATGCCCCTTCTGGCGAAAACGAAGCCGTAGCGGGCATTGTCCGATGCCAGCCGCATGTCCATCGGCAGTTGCATGGTCGCGCCAACCCCCACCGCTGCGCCGTTGCAGGCAGAGATCAATGGCTTGGTCGACTGGAACAACCGCAACGTCAGCAGCCCACCGCCATCGCGCACCCTGGGGTCCGAGAGGTCCGCAACCGGCTCGCCACTGGAGAACAGGGCGCGCCCGTCTTCGGGGGTCAGGTCCGCCCCGGCGCAGAAAGCCCGCTCGCCCGCACCGGTGAAGATCACCGCGCGAACGCCGTCGTCGCCATCGATGCGGTCCATCGCGTCGACGATCTCGTTCATCATCGTGCCGGTGAAGGCATTCATCTTTTCCGGACGATTGAGCGTGATCGTCGCGATCTGCTCGCTCACCTGGTAGTCGATCTGGCTGTAACCCATAGCCCTCTCCCCGCCCCTTTCTGTTAACGCGGCGCCATCCGGATCGCGCCGTCGAGCCGCACGTCCTCGCCGTTGAAATAGCCGTTCTCGATCATCGCCAGCGCCAATTTGGCATATTCCTCGGGCTGGCCGAGCCGCTTGGGATAGGGCACCGAGGCCGACAGCGCATCGCGCACATTCTGCGGCGCGCCGGCCAGCAGCGGGGTGTCGAAGATGCCGGGCAGGATGGTGTTGACGCGGATCGCTTCGTTCGAGAGATCGCGCGCGATCGGCAGGGTCATGCCGACCACCCCGGCCTTGGATGCCGAATAGGCGACCTGCCCGATCTGGCCATCTTCGGCCGCGACCGAGGCAGTGTTGACGATCGCGCCGCGATCACCGTCTTCTTGGGGATCGAGCGTCAGCATCCCCGCCGCCGACATGGCGATGCAGCGAAAGGTCCCGACCAGGTTGATCTGGATCAGCCAGTCGAACGCGCTGGGCGGGTAGAACTTGATCGAGCCGTCGGTCTTCGAGCGGCTGGCGGTCTTCATCGCCGCACCGGTACCGGCGCAGTTGACCAGGATCCGCTCCTGACCATTGGCCGCGCGGGCCTTGGCGAAACCGGCGGCGACACTGTCATCGCTGGTGACGTTGACTTCGCAGAACACGCCGCCGATTTCGGCGGCCACGGCCTCGCCCTTGTCCTTCTGAAGGTCGAACAGCGCGACCTTGACGCCCTTGGCGGCCAGCGCGCGCGGGCGGTGGCGGCGCCAAGCCCGGAAGCCCCGCCGGTGACCACGGCAGCGACGGTATTGTCGAGTTTCATGTCAGATATCTCCGGTTGAATTCAG
>JANOGS010000307.1:0-5562 GCA_031414115.1 Novosphingobium sp.
ACGGAACGGCCGGGCCCTGTTGACCCGGCAGTAGCGGTGATGCCGGGGCGCGAGGCGCGTCCGGCGGCGTGGTGCGTGTCTGCAACAACAAGAAGGCGCGGCAACCCCGCACGCGCAAAACCGTCCGTCCGCACCGCCCGAACCGCTTGGGTTCGCGCGAGGTTGAACAGGACTTGGCTTCTCATTGATGCATCAACCTGATTGATCCGGATAGAAAGTTCCCCGGATTCTCCCGCCAAAGGCCGCAAGGGCAGCTTCGGCGGAGGCTGGTTAGCATCGCTTGCCGGGTGCGGCAAGCTGCAACAGCGTTGTCGCACAAGTGATTGCGCAGTGCCGTCTGGCCGACTAACCAGCGCGCGATGCGGCGCGTCTTTTTGTACCTGGCTGTGCTTCTGGTTCCGATCGCGGTGTTCGCGGCGATGGTCCTGGTTGACCGGCAATTTGGCGGCCCGGGCCGCGGCTATGACTATGTCGTGAGAGTCGATCTGCCTTCCGCGGACGGGATTGTTGGCCTGCCCAGGATCGAGGGGCCGATCGATTCGACCCGCCCGCTGGTGGTGATCGATCCCGGTCATGGCGGCAAGGATCCCGGCGCCGGGGCCGGTGCGATCAAGGAAAAGGAGCTGACCCTGGCCATCGCGCAGGCGATGCGCGATGAGTTGCTGAAAGGCGGGGGCGTGCGGGTAGCGCTGACCAGGAGTGACGATCGCTATCTGTTTCTGGGCGAGCGTTCGAGCATCGCCCGGCGGCTCGGCGCCGATCTGTTCATTTCACTCCATGCTGACAGCTCTGAAGAAGTATCCACCGGCGCGACCGGCGCGACCGTCTATACCCTGTCCGAAAAAGGCTCGAGCGAAGTCGCCGAACGCATGGCCGCACGCGAGAATGCGGCCGACACGATCGATGGCGTCCGGATTGCCGCGCAGGATGAAGCGGTTGGCGCAATCTTGGTCGATCTCTCGCAGCGCGAAACCCAGGCCCGGTCTGAGCAGTTCGCGCAATTGCTGCTGCGCGAGGGGCGCGGCGAGCTGCCGTTCAAGCAAAGCGAAGGGCAATCGGCGGCCTTTGCCGTGCTCAAGGCGCCCGACGTGCCTTCGGTGCTGTTCGAGAGCGGCTATATCAACAACCCAGCCGATGCCGCGCGCCTCGCTTCGCCCGCCGGGCGCCAGACCATTGCCGAGGTCACCGCGCGCGCGATCAGGGTCCATTTCGCCCGCACCGCACCGATCGCGCGGACCGCCGGCTTCCATTACTAGCGCGCCGGCTTGGCGCCATGCTAGAGACCCGCACAGATGTCCGAATCCGAAGCGCCTGAATCGTTCCGCCTGCGCATCCGCCGCGAAGCCGGGGGGCTGCTCGGTCGCCTGCGCGTTCTGATCGAGCAAGCCCGCCAAAGCAGCTGGGGCCAGTGGTTCGATGGACGCTGGCAGGCCAGCAAGTGGTTCCGCATCGCAGGTTATGCGCTGGGGGCGCTGCTGGCGTTCAACCTGCTGCTGTGGGTGGCGGTAACCCGCAACCTGCCTTCGGCCGACAGCCTGCTGACCTATCAGCCGCAATTGCCGACCATGGTGCGCGGGGTGAACGGCGAGATTGTCTATTCCTATGCCCGCGAGCGGCGGGTGCAGCTGCGCTTCGTCGATTTCCCCAAGCCGCTGGTCAACGCCTACCTCTCGGCTGAGGACAAGACCTTCTGGAGCCACGGCGGGATCGACTACACTGGCCTCGCCGGCGCGGTGCTCGACTATGTCTCCAAGCTCGGCTCGGGCAATCGCGCCAAAGGCGGCTCGACCATTACCCAGCAGGTCGCCAAGAACATCCTGATCGGCAACGAGTACTCGATCACCCGCAAGCTCAAGGAAATGATCCTGGCACGGCGGATCGAATCAGTGCTGACCAAGCAGCAGATCCTTGAACTATACCTCAACGAGATCCCGCTCGGGCGGCAAAGCTTTGGCGTCCAGGCCGCAGCGCAGGCCTATTTCGGCAAGGATGTCGACAAGCTGAGCCTGTCTGAAAGCGCGTTTCTGGCGACCCTGCCGCAAGCCCCGGAAAAGTACGGCCGCGCGCGCTTCGCCGCTGATGCGCTTGAGCGGCGCAACTGGGTGCTGGGCCAGATGGTCAAGAACGATGCCGTGACCGAAGCCGCCGCTGCTGCCGCCCGGGCCCAGCCGCTCGGCCTGATCGCGCGCCGCTCGGAAAGCTGGGATTCGGCGATGGGCTATTTCGTCGAGGATGTCCGCCGCGAGCTGATCGCCAAATACGGCGAGACTGCCGAGGATGGCCCCAACTCGATCTATTCCGGCGGGTTGTGGGTGCGCACCTCGCTCGATCCGCAGCTGCAGCGGGCGACCCGCGACGCGCTGCGCGCCGGGCTGATGCGCTATGTCAACAGTGCCGGCGGGGGCTGGTTCGGTCCGATCGAGCATGTCCGGCTCGATCCCGATGCCTGGCAAAGCCAGCTGATCACGATGAACCGCTCGATCCAGTACCAGAACTGGCGGATCGGGATGATCATCGAACGCAATGGCCCGCGCGCCCGGATCGGGTTTGGTGATGGCACCAGCGGGCCGCTGGTGAGTGTGCCCGAGACGCTCAAGGCAGGCGACGTGGTTGCCGCCTCGCCCGCTGGGAACTCCGCCTGGGCGCTGCGCAGCGTGCCGCGGATCTCGGGCGGGATGGTGGTCCAGGATCCTGCCTCGGGCCGGGTGCTGGCGATGCAGGGCGGGTTCGACGCCGGGCTCGGCAGCTTCAACCGCGCCAGCCAGGCCGAACGCCAGCCCGGATCAACGATCAAGCCGTTCGTCTATGCCACCGGGCTGGACCAGGGGATGAGCCCGGCCAGCGAAGTCGTCGACGGCCAGTTCTGCGTCTACCAAGGCGCGGCGCTGGGCGAGAAATGCTTCCGCAACTTCGACATGCGCGGCGCCGGCGGCACCCACACGATGCGCTGGGGGCTGGAACAATCGCGCAACCTGATGACCGTGCGGATCGCCAACGATTCCGGAATGGAGAATGTCGTCAAGCAGATCGACCGGGTCGGGATCGGCAAGTATGCCCCCTATCTGTCGTTTGCGCTGGGCGCGGGCGAGACTACCGTCGTCAAGATGGCCAATGCCTATTCGGCGCTGGCCAACAACGGGGTGCAATATCCCCCGACGCTGATCGACTTTATCCAGGACCGCACCGGCAAGGTGATCTGGCGCGCCGATACCCGGCGCTGCGCCAAGTGCGCCCTGGCCGAATGGGACGGCAAGCCGATGCCCCGGCTGGCGCCGCGCGGCAAGCAGGTGATCGATCCGCGCACCGCCTATCAGGTCGTCCACATGCTCGAAGGGGTGGTCACCCGCGGCACCGCGGTGGTGCTGCGCGACCTTGAGCTGCCGCTGTTCGGCAAGACCGGGACCACCACCGGCCCGACCAATGTTTGGTTTGCCGGCGGCTCGCCTAATCTGGTCTCGGTGGTTTACCTTGGTTACGACCAGCCCAAATCGCTCGGCAGCTTCGCCCAGGGCGGCACGCTCGCCGCGCCGATCTTCAAGCAGTTGGTCCAGACCACCCGGACCCGCTGGGACGGCAGGCCGTTCATTGCCCCGCGCGACATACACATGGTCCGGATCGACCGGGTTTCGGGCAAACGCGTGCTTGACGGCAGCCCCGGGACCGACCCCAAATCGGGAATCATCTGGGAAGCCTTCAAGGCCGAATCCGAAGCCAAGCGCGGGCTTTCCACCGCCGAACTCGCCACCCAGCGCCAGGCGCTGCTGACCGCGCTGCGGCGCGGCGCCCGGGTGCGCGAGCAGGGCGCGCAACCGGCGGCCAGGTCCGAACCCGGCCCTGCGGTCAGCCCGGCGAACGCCGCGGACGAAAAGGTCAGCGCCGAATAGCCGGGTGCGCGCACCGGCGGCGGCCCGCCCTTTACAATCGAAGGCACCGCGCTAAGCGGGGGCGCGAAGGGCCAGGTGCCCGCCATTTTACCGGAGTTGACGTACCATGCGTGCCGAAGGGCAGGCCCATATCGAACGGATCGAAGCCGCGCTGGCGCTGGTCCGCAAGTTCCTTGACTGGGACCGCGCGTTGCGCCGCCTTGATGAGCTCAACGCCCGGGTCGAGGACCCGAAGCTGTGGGATAGCCCCAAGGACGCCGAAGCGGTGATGCGCGAACGCCGCCGGCTCGAAGCCGCGGTCGGCACGGTCAACGATATCGCCGGGCAGATGGCCGATGCGATCGAATTCGTCGAACTCGGCGAGATGGAGAATGATGAGGCCACGGTCGACGAAGGCATCGCCGCGCTCGCCGCGCTGGCCACCCGCGCCGATGCCGACAAGGTCCAGGCGCTGCTCGCGGGTGAGGCTGACGGCAACGACACCTTCATCGAAATCCACGCCGGGGCAGGGGGCACCGAAAGCCAGGACTGGGCCGAAATGCTGCTGCGGATGTACAGCCGCTGGGCCGAGGCGCGCGGCTTCAAGGTCGAGGTAATCGAATACCAGGCGGGCGAGCAGGCCGGGATCAAGAGCGCCACGATCCAGGTCAAGGGCGAGAATGCCTATGGCTATGCCAAGACCGAAAGCGGGGTCCACCGCCTCGTCCGGATCAGCCCTTACGACAGCTCGGCGCGGCGCCACACCTCGTTCAGCTCGGTGTGGGTCTATCCGCTGATCGACGACAGTTTCAGCATCGAGGTCAATCCCGCCGACCTCAAGATCGATACCTACCGCGCCTCCGGAGCGGGCGGCCAGCACGTCAACACCACTGATTCGGCGGTGCGGATGACCCACCTGCCCTCGGGGATCATCGTCGCCAGCCAGATCGACCGCAGCCAGCACAAGAACCGCGAGATCGCGCTGGGGATGCTGAAAGCGCGGCTCTACGAAGCCGAGATGCGCCGCCGCGAGGAAGCCGCCAGCTCCGAGCACGCCTCCAAGAGCGAAATCGGCTGGGGCCACCAGATCCGCAGCTACGTCCTCCAGCCCTACCAGATGGTCAAGGACTTGCGCACCGGGGTGACCTCGCCCGCGCCCGACGACGTGCTCGATGGCGCGCTCGATCCGTTCATGGCTGCGGCGTTGAGCCAGCGGGTGACGGGCGAAAAGGTTGCGGTGGAGGACGTGGAATGAAGCGCTTCGTGCTGTTCGTAGCGCTGACGCTGGCCGGTTGCCAGGCGAGCGAGAAACGCGCCGAGACCGCGCTGCAATTCCCCGCCGCGCACCGCCCGGTGTCGCAACTGGGCGCCAACTCGGTCTCCACCGAGGAAGCCCGCGACGATCGCAACGAGGCCAACACGGTGATGGACCTGGCCAAGATCCGCCCGGGGACGACCGTGGCCGATATCGGTGCGGGCGACGGGTACTACACCGTCCGCCTGGCCGAACGGGTTGGCGCGGAAGGACGGGTGCTCGCGCAGGATATCGATCGCGGCGCGCTCGAGCGGCTGGGCCAGCGGGTCGAGCGCGAGAAGCTCGACAACGTTGCGATCAAGCCCGGCGCTCCCGACGATCCGCGGCTGCCCGCGAACAGCTTCGACCGGGTGTTCATGGTCCACATGTACCACGAGGTGGCCG
>JANOGS010000308.1:0-5892 GCA_031414115.1 Novosphingobium sp.
GTTAAATACGTCGTAAGACAGTATGGTTTCTATCTTCTAGAGGAAATTAGAATAAAATAAGGTTATCCCCCTCGTACGAAAGGAGCTGGGTATATTAACCTCTGGTTTACCTGTTGTTTATGTGCCCAATATTAATTTAAGTATAAGTGATAATATTTATTATATATCATTTATACAGGGATGTTACTTTCACTTAAGTAAATATATAGCATAGGCACGGCAGGAACGCTATGTTAGTTAAAGATAAGTGCTGAATGCATCTAGGCACGAAACTTACTTTAAGATATTCTTAAATATACGTAGTAGAACACTACGATTTTGTAATTATTTATATTTGCAATTAATAGGCTTTAGCTGAAAGAACTAGCGAAGACGCGTCTCGAAGGACTTTTGCGCAACCGTGGTTCGAGACAGGCCTCCGCAAGTGCTCAGTCCCTCCTGACCACGAACGGATATTGGAAGAAAGTGAATTGCAATGACCAAAACCTACGATGCCCTGATCATCGGCGGCGGCCACAACGGCCTCGTCTGCGCCTTCTACCTTGCCAAGGCGGGGATGCGGGTGCGGGTGCTGGAGCGGCGGCACATCGTCGGCGGCGCGGCGGTGACCGAGGAGTTCCATCCCGGGTTTCGCAATTCGACCGCGAGCTACACGGTCAGCCTGCTGCGCCCCAAGGTGATCGCCGACATGCGGCTGCACGACTATGGCTACCGCGTGATCGAGCGGACGATCAGCAATTTCTTCCCGTTCGAGAACGACTATGTGAAGCTGGGCGGCGCGCCGGGGCGGACCGAGGCGGAATTCGCGCGTTTCTCGAAGAAGGACGCTGCCGCCTACCCAGCCTATGACGCCGCGCTGGAAAAGGTCGCCAACGTGCTGCGCGACCTCTCCCTGCAAATCCCGCCGAACGTCGGCGGCGGTCTGTCCTCGCTGGTTGCCGCAGCGCAGCAGGGCTGGCCGATGGCCAAGCTCGATCTCTCGGTCCAGCGCGATCTGCTCGATATCTTCACCAAGTCGTGCCGCCAGTTCCTCGATGGCTGGTACGAGCACGACTATATCCAGAGCGCCTTCGCCTTCGACGCGGTGGTCGGCAACTACGCCGGGGTTTCGACCCCCGGTTCGGCCTATGTCCTGCTCCACCACGTGTTTGGTGAGGTCAACGGCAAGCTTGGCGCCTGGGGTCACGCGGTTGGTGGAATGGGCGCGATCACCCAGGCGATGGCCCGGGCCTGCGAGGATGTCGGGGTAGAGATCAGCCTGGAAGCGCCGGTCGCGCAGGTGCTGGTCGATGGCAACAAGGTCACCGGCGTAAAGCTGGAAAGCGGTGAGGAGATTGCCGCCAGCGTGGTCGCCTCAAACGCCGGGCCGGCGCTGCTTTACCGCCAGCTGGTCGATCAGGGCGACCTCGACGACGATTTCAAGCGCCGGATCAAGGGCTTCAAGACCTGCTCGGGCACCTTCCGGATGAACGTCGCCCTTTCCGAACTGCCCAGCTTCGCGGTGCTTCCCGGCAAGGACCAGGCCGAGCACCACACCGCCGGGATCATCATCGCGCCCGGCATGGACTATATGGACCAGGCCTTTATCGACGCGCAGCAGCATGGCTGGTCAAAGAAGCCGATTGTCGAGATCAAGCTGCCGAGCACGGTCGATGACAGTTTGGCTCCTCCCGGCCAGCACGTCGCCAGCCTGTTCTGCCAGCAGTTCGATCCAAACGTCGATTGGGACACCCACCGCGAAGCAGTGGCGGACATGATCATCGACACCGTCAACGACCACGCCCCCAACTTCAAGGCGGCGGTGATCGCCCGCCAGATCCACTCCCCGCTCGATCTCGAACGCAAGTTCGGGCTGATCGGCGGCGATATCATGCACGGCACCATGGGGATCGACCAGCTGTGGGCAGCGCGGCCGGTATTGGGCCACGGCGACTATCGCGGGCCCATAAAGGGCCTCTACATGTGCGGCGCGGGAACCCATCCCGGCGGCGGGGTGACCGGCGCACCCGGGCACAACGCTGCGCACGCGATTCTGGCGGACCGGCCGCTGCTCAGGAAGATTTTGCGCTCTTGACCGAGAAGTAGACCGGCAATCCGGCGGCGATCAGCAGCGCGCCATAGCCCAGCGCCTCGCCGCCCAGGCCCCATTCGGCCCAGACGGTGAAGATCGCGGCGGTCACCGCTGCAAGCGCCAGCCGGCGGTCATCGGGGGCGAGCCGCAGCGCGGCCAGCGATGCCATCAGGTAGGCCAGCAAGCCCGCGGCCAGGCTGACCGAGGCGATGAAGCCGAACAGTTCGCCCATGCCCTTCTGGTAGTTGAGCAGAGTGACCGCAGACAGCAGCGCGCTGGACAGGATATGCCCGCGCAGCGGCGTGCCGGTGCTGCTCTCGGCGCCGAACCAGCGCGGAAAAACCCCGCCACGCGCCATCGCCCAGGGCATTTCGCCCTGGATCAGGATCCAGCCGTTGAGCGCGCCGAACGCGCTGATCGCGGCAAACAGCGCCACTGCGCTGGCCACGCCCGGTCCGAAGTGCCGCCCGAGCAGATCGGCCACTGGCGCAGGCGATTTGGCGGCTTCCTCCACCGGCATGTAAAGCGCAAAGGCCAGCGAGATACCCAGATAGATCAGGCCGGTCAGCACTACCCCGATCAGCGTTGCGCGCGGCACATTGCGCTCCGGGTTTTCAACCTTGTCGGCCGGAACCGTGCCGCTCTCCAGCCCCAGAAAACCCCAGAAGGTCAGCCCGGCGGCCATGGCGATGGCGCCCGAATTGATCGCCACGCCGGGATCGGGCGCGCGCGGCGCGCCGCTGGCGAACAGCCAGAACGCCAGCAGGATCAGCGCGATTAGCGGCAGCAGCTTCAGCACCACGGTCACTTCCTGGACGCGCCCGGCGGCGCGTACGCCGGCGATGTTGACCAGGGTCAGCAGCCAGACGCAGGCCACCGCGAGCAAGGCTGGCAGGCCTTGGCTGGCGCCGATCGCCGGGAAGATCAGGCTGAGGTTGGAAACCACTGCCACCGCGATCGCCCCGTTGCCGACCCAGGTCATGACCCAGTAAGACCAGGCGGTGACAAACCCCGCCAGCGGCCCGAAGGCGGCGTTAGCATAGGCATAGGGGCCACCCGGCAGCGGCAGACGCGCGCCAAGCCGGGCGAAGACCAGACCCAGGCACAGCGCCCCGCCGATCGTGATCAGCCAGCCGAGCATCTGGTTCCAGCCGAGCGGCGCGAGCGTGGCGGGCAGCAGATAGATGCCCGAACCGATCATGTTGCCCACGCACAGTGCCAGCAGCGCCCAGAAGCCCAATACGCGCTTGCCCGTCTGGTTCATTTCCGGCGCCTCTCCCCAGTTGCAAGCAACCTACCGCTTGATCGCAGCGCGTCACCATGTTTCTTGGCGAGCCATGTCGAGCGCCAAACCCACGCCCCCCGCGCCCCAGCCGGGCGATTACCACCCGCGGCTGGTCGAGGCGGCGATGGCGCTCAATCGCAATGCGCTGAGCGTTGCCGAACCGCTGCTCAAGCAGCACCTCAAGCAGGACCCGTTCGACGTCTACGCGATCCGCATGCTGGCCGAGCTGGCGGGGCGGATCGGGCGGATGAAGGATGCCGAGAACCTGTTGCGCCGGGCGCTGGAGATCACGCCCTCGTTCACCGCCGCGCGTTCCAACCTGGCACTGCTGCTCCACCGCGCGAACCGCCCGGAGGAAGCTTTGGCGGAACTCGACAAGGTTCGCGACGAGGACCCCGACGATCCCGGCCAGGCCAATCTGCGCGCGGCGGTGGTTGGCCGGATCGGCGCGTTTGACGAAGCCATCGCGCTCTACGAAACCATCCTCGCCCGGTCCGATCGCCATGCGCCGGTCTGGCTGAGCTATGGCCACACCCTCAAGACGGTGGGTCGGCTTGACGACGGGATCGCGGCCTACCGCAAGGCGATCGCGCTCAAGCCGTGGTTTGGCGAGGCCTGGTGGTCGATCGCCAACCTCAAGACCGCTAAACTCGGGGCGGACGACCGCGCGGCGATGCTGGCGGCGCTCGATACGCCGGAGGCAACGCCGGACGATCGCTTTCACCTCCACTTCGCGCTCGGCAAGGCGCTCGACGATGGCGGTGAAGGCGCGGCGGCCTTTGCCCACTATGCCGAGGCCAACCGGCTGCGGCGTGAGGCTCTGCCCTATGAAGCCGCGGAAACCAGCCGCGCGGTCGACCGCGAGATCGCCCGTTTCGACGCCGCGTTCTTCGCCGCGCGCGCCGGGCAGGGCTGCGCCGCGCCCGATCCGCTGTTCATCATCGGCATGCCGCGCGCCGGGTCGACCCTGATCGAGCAGATCCTGGCGTGCCATTCGCAGGTCGAAGGGACGATGGAACTGCCTGACATTCCCGCCATGATCAACCGCCTCTCGCGCCGCGAGCACTGGACCGAGGCGCTCACCAAACTCGATGCCGACGGGCTGCGCCAACTCGGCGAAAGCTACCTCCAGACCACCCGGATCCAGCGCCGCGAAGGCAAGAGGCTGTTTATCGACAAGCTGCCCAACAACTGGCTCTATATCGGCTTGATCCAGCTGATCCTGCCCAATGCCCGGATTGTCGATGCCCGCCGCCATCCGCTCGATTGCGGCTATTCGAATTTCCGCCAGCACTATGCCCGCGGCCAGGCGTTCTCTTATGGTCTCGCCGATATCGGCCACTACTACGCCGACTATGTCCGGCTGCTGGCGCATTTCGATCAGGTGCTGCCGGGGCGGGTGGTGCGGGTGATCCACGAACACCTGCTCGATGATCCCGAGCGCGAGATCCGCGCGCTGCTGGCTGGCCTGGATCTGCCGTTCGAAGCGGCCTGTCTCAACTTTTCCAGCAGCGACCGCGCGGTCCGCACCCCCAGCAGCGAACAGGTCCGCCGCCCGATCAACCGCAGCGGCGAAGGGCAGTGGCGTGCTGTCGAGCAGCAGCTCCAGCCGCTGGTCACCGCGCTCGGCCCGGTGCTCGAATGCTATCCTAATGCCCCGAAAACGTGGCATAGCGGCAACGCCTGAGCCAAAAAGCGCTCAAATTGCGCGATGTTTACCGATTTGTCGTTGTTTCGGAGCCAAGGGCGGCCCAATCGCGTCACATCGACGGGTCAATGAGGGAACATCATGAACAAGAACGCTTCGCTGCGTCACCGCACCCTGCTGCTGCTGGCCTCCACCGCAATCGTGCTGCCCGGCGCCGCCTTTGCCCAGGCCGCTCCCGCCGACGAAGATAGCGGTGATACCGAGATCATCGTCACCGCGCAGCGCAAGGAAGAACGCCTGCGCGACGTGCCGATCAGCATCACCGCGCTGGGTTCCGAGAAGCTCGAGCAGGCCAATGTCCAGTCGTTCGACGACTATGCCAAGCTGCTGCCCAGCGTCAGCTTCCAGTCGTTCGGCCCCGGCCAGTCGCAGATCTTCTTCCGCGGGGTTTCCTCGGGAGGCGATGGCTTGCACATCGGCCCACTGCCGACCAGTTCGTTGTACATCGACGAAATCCCGGTGACCACGATCGCCGGCACGGTCGATTTCCATATCTATGACATTTCACGAGTCGAAGCGCTGGCCGGACCCCAAGGCACGCTGTTCGGCGCCAGCTCGCTTTCGGGCGTGCTGCGGATCATCACCAACGCGCCCAAGTACGGGGTGACCGAAGGCGGCGCCGACCTGCAGATCAACAAGTGGGGCAAGGGCGACTTCGGCGGCACCGCCGAAGCCTATTTCAACTTCCCGCTGGGTGAAAGCGCAGCGCTGCGCGTGGTCGGGTTCTACGACAAGGCCGGGGGTTATATCGACAATATCCCGGGCACGCGGACTTTCACGCTCAATGATGGTCCCTTTCCGGATGGTAACCCGGATACCAACCTCACG
>JANOGS010000309.1:0-8813 GCA_031414115.1 Novosphingobium sp.
GGGCACTTCCGATAGCTCCCGTTGAGCACCTGACCATCCTTCGACAAGTTCAACTCGTCAGGTGGATCGGTCAATTCATCAGGATCATAGACGCCCTCACCCGACCCAGCTTGAAGCGGCTTCAAGTGCAATTTCAATCCAGTGGATGTCCAAGTCACGCAGACCACATCTCGAACTGTTTCAAAATAGCCTACGCTGTTCGCATCAACCCAAATTCTGCTGTCCGCGTCCCAACCATCTGTTCCGCACAATTTGGGCTTTTGACTCCACTCACCATGAAAAGCTTTGGGAATCTCGACAAGCCGCTTAACTTTGCCAGCTGGATGGGCTGCCAACTCCGGCGCAGGGGTGCCCATGGCCTGTCCAGCCAATTGACTATCCAACGTTTTTCCGTCCGGCACATCAGCCGATTGTTGATTGCACGCAGCTGCAAGCAGCAGTGCAAAAGGGAAAAACCACCGCATCAAAAACCCAACGGCCCGTCCAGCTCCTTCACCTGCCAAGGCAGCCCGTGCTCGTTCAGCATCGCCATGAACGGATCGGGATCGAGCTGCTCGATGTTGAACACCCCCTCGCCGGCCCAGGTCCCCGTCACCATCAACGCCGCGCCGATCATCGCCGGGACCCCGGTGGTGTAGGAGATCGCCTGGTTGCCGGTTTCGGCATAGGCGTCTTCGTGGTCGCAGATGGTGTAGATGTAGAAGGTCTTTTCGCCGTTCTCGTCCCCTGGGCCATCCAAAGCCTGACCAGTCGCGATATCGCCGATGTTGGTCTTGCCCGTGGTGGTCGGCCCCAGCGTTTCAGGCTTGGGGAGGACTGCCGCAAGGAACTGCAGCGGCACGATCTCGCGGCCCTGGTACAGCACCGGATCGATCCGGGTCATGCCGACGTTCTGCAGCACGGTGAGGTGCTGGATATAGGCATCGCCGAAGGTCATCCAGAACCGCGCGCGCTCCAGCTCGGGGATGAACTTCGCCAGGCTTTCCAGTTCCTCGTGGTACATCATGTACATGGTCTTGGGGCCGACCCCGTCGAAGTCGAACGGCACTTTGCGCGACATCGCAGGTGTCTCGACGAACTGGCCGTTCTCCCAGTGCCGCGCCGGGGCGGTGACTTCGCGGATGTTGATCTCGGGGTTGAAATTGGTGGCGAAGGCCTGGCCGTGATCGCCGCCGTTGCAATCGAGGATGTCGAGGGTGCGGATGGTCCTCAGCTTGTGCTTGCGCAGCCACATCGCGAACACGCTGGTCACTCCCGGATCGAACCCCGAGCCGAGCAGCGCCATCAGCCCGGCCGCCTTGAACCGCTCCTGATAGGCCCACTGCCATGAGTATTCGAACTTGGCGACGTCCTTGGGCTCGTAATTGGCGGTGTCGAGGTAGCTCACCCCGGCGGCCAGGCAGGCATCCATGATCGGCAGATCCTGATAGGGCAGCGCCAGGTTGACCACCAGCTTGGGGCCGATCTGCTGGATCAGCCGGGTCAGCGCGGGCACTTCCTCCGCGTCGATCTCATAGGTCTGGACCACTTGCCCGGTGCGGTCCTTCACCGAAGCGGCGATCGCATCGCACTTCGCGCGGGTCCGGCTGGCGAGGTGAATCTCACCAAAAATCCCCGCATTCATCGCCATCTTGTGGACGCAGACCGAGCTGACCCCACCCGCACCGATCACCAGCACCTTGCTCAACGCGAATCTCCTTTGCTGCAACAATGGCGCGGATATAGACGGCGCGCATGACTTCTCAAACGATGCGCAGCCCTACTCCTGAGGGAGTCGCGCGGGCGATGGCCAAGATAGCCGATCTGCTGCCGAAAACACCCCTGTTGGAGGTGGAAGTCGACGGCCAGCGGGTGTGGTGCAAGGCCGAGAGCCTGCAACCGGTCGGCGCCTTCAAGATCCGCGGCGCCTGGCACCGGCTGAGCGACCTTTCTGCGGCCGAGCGCGCGGCCGGGGTGGTTGGCGTTTCCAGCGGCAACCACGCCCAGGGGGTCGCCTGGGCGGCGGCGCGGCTGGGGATCCCGGCGACGATCGTGATGCCGGTGGACGCCCCCAGGGTGAAACTGGAAGCGACCCGCGCGCTCGGCGCGAATGTGGTGCTTTATGACCGTCCCGGCGGTGAGAATCGTGATGAGGTGGCGCAGCAGCTGGTCGATCTGAGCGGCGCGACCCTGGTCCACGCCTTCGCCGATCCGTGGGTGATCGAGGGCCAGGGCACCACCGGGCTGGAGATCGCCGCGCAGTTGGAAGAGCGCGGACTCGGCGCGCCGAGCAGGATCGTCTGCCCCTGCGGCGGCGGCGGGCTGACCGCCGGCCTCGCGCTGGCCTGCCCTGAGGCGGAGATCGTGCCAGTTGAGCCCGAGGGTTGGGATGACGTGCGGCTGAGCCTGGCAGCGGGCGAGATCGTGGCGGTGGCCGATGCATCGTTTCCGACTGCCTGCGATGCCCTGCAAACCCCTTCGACCCGCCCGATCAACTTCGCGTTGCTGAAAGCACGGGTGCGGTTCGGTCTGGTGGTGACTCCGCAAGAAGTCCGCGCGGCGCAGCGTTTTGCGTTCAGCAAGCTCCATCTGGTGCTCGAACCCGGCGGTGCGGCGGCGCTGGCGGCGGCGCTGGCAGGCAAGGTCAGCCTGGACGGGCGAACTGTGCTGGTGCTGAGCGGCGGGAACACCGATCCCGAGAGTTTTGCAGCGGTGCTGGCGGGCTAGTCCCTCCCCGTACCGGGGAGGATAAGTTGCAATTGACAATTGGTTTCGACTGCAACAATCTCCCCCTCCTCGGGTTAACAACGAAAAGGGGAGAAAACTCATGCAAGCGCAAATCCTCGCGCCGGCTGCGGCGCTGGTGGTCTGGACGCTGATCATGCTCGGCTGGCTGGCGATCACACGGTTGCCGCCGCTGTTCAAGCAGCCCGGCGGGCTTGGTGCCGCCAAGAAGGGTGGGCGCGGCCAGGACCTCGAAGGGGTGCTGCCCGATTCCGTCCAGTGGAAAAGCCACAATTACACCCACCTGCTCGAACAGCCGACGCTGTTCTATGCGGTGGTGGTGATCCTGGCGCTGACCGGCTTCACCGCGATGGATGTGATGCTGGCCTGGGCCTATGTCGGCCTGCGCGTGGTCCACTCGCTGTGGCAGGCGCTGGTCAACACCGTGCCGGTACGCTTCACCCTGTTCAACCTGGCAACAGTGTGCCTGCTGGTGCTGGCGGTCCACGCTGCCATGACCACGCTCAACGCAGGAGGCGCAGCATGATCGGGACCGGTATGGAAATCCTCAAACCGCTGGCGGTGCTGGCCGCCTGGACCATGGTGATGTGGCTGTGGATGTACGCCACCCGGATCCCGGCAATCAACCGGCTGCCCAAGTCGAATGAACCCGGCGCCGATCAGGGCTGGACTGCGGCCAAGTTGGAAGCGCTGCTGGATCCGAAAATCCAGTGGAAAGCACACAATTACAATCACCTCCACGAAGCGCCCACGGTGTTCTACGCGGTCGCGCTGGGCCTCGCGATGATCGGCCAGGGCAGCGGGCTCAACGCCCAGATCGCCTGGGTCTATGTTGCGCTCAGGATCATCCATTCGGTGTTCCAGGCGACGGTCAACAAGGTCATGCCACGCTTCGCGCTGTTCGCCGCCTCCAGTCTGGCGCTGATCGCACTGGTGGTCCATCTGCTGATCGCGGTGTTTCGCTAATAATTCGGGGACAGTATACTAATTAGGGACCGACCGACCCTGCAGCCGTCAGAAGCGACCGCTAATTAGTATACTGTCCCCGAATTGCCTCGCTCAGAACATTTTCCGCAATTCGAACTCGATCACCCGCCCGCGCGGATCGAGGTAGTCCCGCTGGTAGCTGAGTGGCACCGCGCCGCTGGGATCGGTTACCCGCTGGCGCGAATCGAGCAGGTTCTCGAGGCGGAGCGACAGCCGCAAGCCCTTGGTCCAGGGCGCGGTCTGGGCGAGCTTGCCCTGCTCGCCCAGCTCGAGGAACAGGTTGGCGTTGATCCTGGTGATCGCACCGAAGCGCAGATCGCTGGCCGCGATCCGGGTCGGCGCTGCCCAGTTGCCCTGCAGGAACATGCCCTTGCCCCGGTGGAACACCCCGCCGTTGAATTCGAGCGCGTGGCGCGGGGTGCCGCTGGTCGAGAGCGCATCGCCGCCGAACAGATCAAGCACCGGCCCGCCCGGCGCGATCCGCACCAGGCTGGTGAACTGGACGGTGTGGTAGGCGCCCAGGCTCCACCGCCCTTGTCCGCCGCCGCCCAGCATCGCCATCAGCCGGCCCATGCCCGGCCCGCGCCGCCCGCCCGGACCAGCACCGGGTGGCCGCACCCCGCCGAGGCCGCCCAGGCCACCGCCACCCGCAGGCGCCTTGCCAAGCGTGCCTGACAGATTGAGCCCCCAGCGCAGGCGCGAGGCGTTCTGCGCGGCAAAGGTCACCGCGCGGGTGTCGAGCGCGACCAGGCTGCCGCTGGCATCGCGGGTCGCCCGGCCGGGAAAGGCCGCCTCGATCTCGGGGGTCAGCAGCGGGAAGCTGGCGGTGACATTGTCCGAACGGTTGCGGAAGTACTCGGTCAGCAGCGTCGCATTGGGCAGGAACGGCAGCTGCCAGTTTGCGCCCAGCTTCCAGTCGCGCTGTTCTTCCTTGCGCAGTGCCGGATTGCCGCCGCTGGTCACTGCGACCAGCGCGGTTTCGCCCCGGGTGAAATCGAACACCGGGACGTTGAGCGTAATGATCTGGGGATTGCCGAGCAGGCTCACCGCCGGCGCGGTCTGGTTGACGATATAGCTGGCTTGCAGGCCGAGCCGCCCGGTGGGCGACCAGGTCAGCCCGGCGCTCCAGCCGTTGACCGCGCCGAAATCCGAAAGATGGCTCCGGTCGAGGCTGAGGTTGGCGGTCAGATCGCCGATCCCGCCCAGAAAGCCCTCGCGGCGGCTGGTCAGCGGTACGCCAAGATTGAGCCCGGCCAGCGCCCGCAAGCGGCGCAGCGAAACCAAGCCCGCGGCGCTGCGCTGATCGCTGCTTTCCAGTCCGATCCGCGTGAACCCGGCCTTGATCGTCGTCGCCACCGGCCCGGCCGGAAGCCGCAGCGGGCGCCCGGTCAGCGTGACCAGTCCCTCGAACCGGTCAGTCCGGCTTTGCGCCATATCGCGCCCGGCCGGGGGCAGCGCGGGAAGCGCTCCACCAATCGCCAGCGTGCCAGCCAATGCTGCCGCGGCAAGGCTCGCGGTATCGGCGCGGCGATCAGTCTGCGTACGATTGTCGCCGTGGGTGGCATCGAGCGTGGCGCTGAGCAGCCACTGCCCGAGCTGGCGGGTCAGCCCGGCCCCGGCCTGCAACGTGGTCGAGCGGCTGGCCTAGGTCAGCGCGCCGTGCAGGGCCCGGATCGCGCTGGCACCATCGGGCGCGACCAGGCGAACCAGGTTGAGCCCAGAATAGCTCAGGCTATCATTGCGCGAAACAGCGGCGCTGAGGCTGAGCGATCCATCGAGCCCGCCCTTGCCCAGGCCCTGGGTCCAGCTGGCGTTGAGCCCGAGGCCACGCGAGTCCGCAACCAGGCTGCGGAACTCCGCCGGATCGGGATCCCCGGCGACGCTCGGAACGTTCCCGGCCGCCTGGATCACTCCGCGCTCGCTCTCGAACAGCGGGCTGCGATCCTCGACCGTCGCGGTCAGGCTCAGACGGTTCGGCCCCTTGATCCGCAGCAGCGTGGCTTCCGTCTCCCACTCGGCAAAGCCGCCGCGGGTGGGCACGCCATAGTCTTGCTCGAGCCGGCGGCTGGCGTAATCGTCCTTGAGGATCAGGTTGACCACCCGCGCATCCGCGGCAAAGCCCAGCCGCAGCGCCGCCTCTTCGGGCAGCACTTCAACCTTCCGGATCGCCTCGGGCGGATAATTGCGCAGTTCGCGGAAACTGGCGATCCGCTGGCCGTTCACCAGCACCACCGGAAATCCATCGCTGCGGCCCCGGCCCGAGCCGGTCTGCGGCGCGATCGCGTTCAGCAGTTCGGCCACCGATGAGGCCCCCAGCGCCTGGATATCGGCCTCGTCGAAGCTTGCAACCGGCGCTTGCGGCACGTCCAGCTCGCCGCCAAAGCGCGCGGCGATGACCAGGATTTCATTGGCCGCAGCGGGGCGAAGCAACGCCTCGTCGTCCTCGGTCGTGGCGGCGGGAACGCTCTGGGCCAGGGCGGGAGCAGCCAGCAGCAGCGACAAAAAGGCAAGATTCCGTAACAAGCTGTTCAAATTTCCGGACAATTGATCGATCAATCCCGCCCCGCCGCGATCCGTGAACCAAGCAGCGGACCGTGGCAAGACGTCTGCAGGTATCGAATTGTCGCGCTGAACGCGGCCTTGCTGCGCCGCAACTGCCCGGCAAGGCTTCCCTTTTTGCCGCCGCGCAGCTATGGCGCGCCGCAACCAAACGGACCCAACAGGGAAAATACGCGCGGATGGCGAAAGAAGAACTGCTCGAAATGCGGGGCCAGGTAGTCGAACTGCTGCCCAACGCGATGTTTCGGGTCCGCCTTGAAAACGATCACGAGATTCTCGGCCACACCGCCGGCAAGATGCGCAAGAACCGCATCCGTGTGCTGGTTGGCGATGAAGTGCTGGTCGAACTGACCCCCTATGACCTCACCAAGGGGCGGATCACTTACCGCTTCATGCCCGGCCGCGGCGGCCCCGGCCAGTTTGGCTGAAGCCAGGCTCGTCCTCGCATCGTCCTCGCCGCGGCGGCGCGAACTGCTCGCGCGGATCGGGGTTGTGCCCGCGCGGGTCGAAGGCCCGGACATCGATGAAAGTCCGCTGAAAGGCGAGGTCCCCCGCGCCTATGCCCTGCGCCTGGCCGAAGCCAAGGCCCGCGCCGTGCACCGCGCCCCGGATGAGATCGTGCTGGCCGGCGATACCACGGTTGCTGCCGGACGCCGGATCCTGCCCCCGGCAGACAGCGAAGCGGTTCAACGCAAGCTGCTTTCCGTGCTTTCCGGCCGCCGTCATAACTGCATCTCCGCGGTCTGCGTGATCGATACGGAGGGCACCGCGCGCACACGCATGGTCGAGACCGTGGTCAGCTTCAAACGGCTGACTGCTGAGGAACTGGATGCCTACATCGCCAGCGGCGAAGGCCTGGGCAAGGCCGGCGGCTATGCCATCCAGGGCCGCGCCGAGGCGCTGATCCGGTTCATCTCCGGAAGCCACTCAGGAGTGGTCGGGCTGCCGCTGTTTGAGACCCGGGCGCTGCTGCGCGCGGCGGGCTATCCCCTTGGCTGAGTGGCTGGTCGAGGAAGGGATCGGCGAGCACCGCGCAGTGCTGATCGAGCACGGCGAGATTATCGCCGCGCGACTCGACTGGCCGGGGCCGCTCAAAGCCGGGCAGGTGGTGGACGCGGCGCTAGTCGGACGCGCTGCAGGGTCGCCCCGCGGCACCGCGCTTTTTGCCAACCGCGAAGAGCTGCTGGTCGATGGCCTGCCCAGAGATGCGAGCGAAGGAGCAAACCTGCGCTTGCTCGTTACCCGCGCGGCGTTGTGGAGCAAACAACGGGACAAGCCCGCGCAGGCGCGACCCAGCGACGAAGATGTCCGACCCGCACCGACACTGGCCCAAGCGCTCGGCGGGAGGGTCGTGCCGCAGTTCGAGGGTTGGGAAGAGATCTGGTGTGATGCGGTTGAGCGGCTAGTCCCTTTCACCAACGGTTCGCTGATCGTCGAGCCGGCCGCTGCGCTGACTGCGATTGATGTCGACGGCACCCTGCCCCCCAAAGGCTTGGCGCTTGCCGCTGTACCCGTGATTGCCCGCGCGATCCGCCGCTTCGATCTGTCAGGCTCGATCGTAATCGACTTTCCCACGCTTGAAGCCAAGGCGGATCGCCGTGAAATCGACACCGCGCTTGACGATGCACTTATCGGTTGGCCGCACGAGCGAACGGCTATGAACGGGTTTGGTCTGGTGCAGCTGGTGGCGCGGCGCGAGCGGCCATCACTGCTCGAGATGCTCGAACGTTGGCCCGAAGCAGTAGCCCGGCAGCTGCTGCGTCGCGCCGAACGGGTGCGCGAGCCAGGCGCGCTGCTGCTGACTGCGCATCCCCATGTCATGTCCGCCATGCAAGAAGGGTGGGAAAGCGAACTGGCCCGCCGCACCGGGCGGCAAATTCGCTGGAAACTCGGCGACGTCCTTGCAACCCACGCCTGCTTCGCCCAGGCAGTGCCGCTATGACTGCCTCGCCCAGAAAATGCCCGCTGTGCCGCAAGCCGCGCTCGCCCGAGCACACCCCGTTCTGCTCCAAGGCCTGCAAGGACCGCGACCTGCTGCGCTGGCTCGACGATGGCTATGCCCTGCCCGGCCCGCCCGCGCCGGAAACGAACTTTGGCGATGTCGATGAGGACAGGGCCTGAACCGCTCAATCCACGCTTGCCAAGCTGGGTCCGCTTCGCCATAGGCGCAGTCCAGCCGCTTTCCGGTCCGCAATCGGACCGTTGCTGCAGCGTTGCCCGGGTAGCTCAGTTGGTAGAGCAGCGGATTGAAAATCCGCGTGTCGGTGGTTCGAATCCGCCCCCGGGCACCACTCCCCAGCTTCACTTCGGCGGTTGCAGCGTCACCGTGAATCTGCCCCGCATCGGCGTTGCGGCAAAGCGCTGGTCGCCGAGCACGATCCGGCCGGGCTCGACTTCGGCCAAAGGCATCCGGCTCCAGAACAGGAACGCCCGCGCGGCGGGATCGCCCTTGGCCCACTCAGCAATGCGCGGATCGGCCATGTTGGTCTTGCGGATCACCCGGGGATAGCGGGCGCAAGTGCCGAGCTCGCAGGGAATCGTGC
>JANOGS010000310.1:0-6566 GCA_031414115.1 Novosphingobium sp.
GCACCATCCGGCTCGTCGCGAGCGCGCGGCTGCGCGAGGCCGTGCTTGCGCCGCTCGTTGACGATCAAGACGAACTCGATCTCCTCGCCGAGATCGAGGGCGCGACCAGTGGCAGGTTGATCGCCGAGCAACGCGGACTCGGCACCCTTAGTCCCGACGAGCTGGTCCACGGCGTGCCGCATGCCCGGTTCATCAACGCGAGCTTCGCCTATGCCAAGCCGCGCGCAGCGATGCGCTTCAGTCCCGCCAACCGCGGTGCGTGGTATGCAGCGCTTGGACTTGAGACCTGCATCGCCGAGGTCGGACACCATCTGACTCTAGCCCTCGCCGATGTCGGCGATTTCAACGCCGTGGTCGAATATGGCGAGATGCTCGCCAGCATGTCGGGTGTGTTCGTCGATCTGCGCGACTTGGCGGATCATCCGGCGCTCGATCCCGATCCGGCAACTGGATATGTCGCAGGCAATGCCGTTGCCGCCCGGGCCCGCGCCGATGGGCACAATGGGGTCATCTATCCTTCCGTCCGGCACACCGGCGGCACCTGCGTAGCTGCGCTCTGGCCCAATGTCGTGCAGTCGGTCGTGCAAGGGGCGATGGTTCGACTCACCTGGCGTGGCAACCCCGAATACGTCTGGGAGCCGATCTAGCCGATTACGCTACCACGGCCGATCTTGCGCCAAGCATTGACGGCCATCCAGTTCGCCTTGCCAACCTCCGTCTAACCCGCCGAATTGAGCCAAAGCCAATCGGAGCTGGTCCAATGTCGGCAGCAAAAATACTCTGGGGCCAGGTTCTGGCTGTCGCGCTCATCATCCTGTTGAGCATCTGGTCGGCTACGCAGTGGACCGCTTCGGCGCTCGGCTATCAACCCGAACTCGGCGAACCCTGGTTCGGACTGTTCGGTCATGCAATCTACCGGCCCTACGACCTGTTCTGGTGGTGGTTCTCCTATGACGCCTACGCACCGCATGTGTTTAACAAGGGTGGGATGATCGCGACATCGGGCGGCTTTGCCGCGATCATAGTGGCCATCGCGATGTCGGTCTGGCGCGGTCGCGAAAATCGCAACGCCAACACCTACGGCACCGCGCGGTGGGCGACGCGCGAGGATATCCGCAAGGCAGGACTATTGTCAGACACCGGCGTGGTACTCGGCCAGTTTCAGAACAACTACCTGCGCCATGACGGCGCCGAGCATGTTCTCTGCTTCGCGCCGACCCGTTCGGGCAAGGGCGTCGGCCTCGTCATCCCGAGCCTGCTGACCTGGCCGGGCTCAGCCATCGTGCATGACATCAAGGGCGAAAACTGGGACATTACCGCCGGATTTCGCAGCACCTTCAGCCGCACCCTGCGCTTCGATCCGACCTGCCTCATATCAGCTGCCTACAATCCGCTGCTCGAGGTGCGCCGCGGCATCAACGAAGTACGCGATGTCCAGAATATTGCTGACATCCTGGTCGATCCCGAAGGCAGCCTCGAAAAGCGCAACCACTGGGAGAAGACCAGCCACGCACTGCTGGTCGGCGCGATCCTCCACGTTCTTTACGCTGGATCCAACAAGTCGCTCGCGGGCGTCGCCGCCTTCCTCTCCAACCCCGACGAGACCATCGAAAACACGCTCAATGCAATGATGGACACCCCGCATCTGGGCGAAGCCGGCCCTCACCCGGTCGTCGCCAGCGCAGCGCGCGAACTGCTCAACAAGTCCGACAACGAAAGGTCAGGCGTGTTGTCGACCGCCATGTCGTTCCTTGGCCTCTACCGCGATCCGGTCATCGCCGAGGTTACCAGCCGTTCCGACTGGCGGATCGCCGAACTCGTCGGTGCAAGGCCGGCCTCGCTCTATTTGGTTGTGCCGCCATCCGACATCAGCCGGACCAAGCCGCTGATCCGGCTGATCCTCAATCAGATCGGGCGCAGGCTCACCGAGGATTTCGACCCTGCCACGAAGCGCCAGCGGGTACTCTTCATGCTCGACGAATTTCCGGCATTGGGGCGCCTCGACTTCTTCGAGAGCGC
Organism: Novosphingobium sp.; assembly: GCA_031414115.1. Taxonomy (GTDB): domain Bacteria; phylum Pseudomonadota; class Alphaproteobacteria; order Sphingomonadales; family Sphingomonadaceae; genus Novosphingobium. Next base: position 2,020 of record JANOGS010000310.1, read on the forward strand.
GCTGGCCTTCATGGCGGGTTATGGCCTCAAGGCATTCCTGATCGCGCAGTCACTCAACCAGATCGAGCGCGCCTACGGCCAGAACAATGCCATCCTCGACAATTGCCATGTCCGCGTGGCCTTCGCCACCAACGACGAACGCACCGCCAAGCGAGTCTCGGAATCGCTTGGCACAACCACCGAACAGCGTTCGATGAAAAACTATGCGGGGCACCGGCTTTCGCCCTGGCTTGGCCACCTCATGATATCCCGCTCGGAGACGGCGCGTGCGCTGCTCACCCCTGGCGAGATATTGCAGTTGCCTAAGACCGACGAGGTTGTGCTCATGTCTGGTGCGCCGCCGATCAAGGCGAAGAAGGTGAAATACTACGCCGACCGGCGGCTGCAAGCGAGAGTGGCCAAAGCACCGGAAAGCTGTGGTCAGAGACATGGCGGCGCGGCGCCCGATGACTGGAGCGCTTTGCCACCAATCGAGCCCGAGCCCGACCTAGCCAAGGAACATCGGCGCAAGCTTGATTCAGCCAATGGCGGATTGCGGCGCGAACCGGAATTGCCCGAGCATGTTGAAGTCGTTGCGAAGACAAAGGCTCCAGCGGCGGAGTTCGAGTTTTCCGATGCTGACAGTGCCGACGTCGATCAGGCGGCAACAAACAACGAGCGTATTCGCCGAACCATGGAACGTAGCGCCAGGCAGGCTTCGCTCGACCTGGGTGACGGGATTGACCTGTGAAGCTGAAACGGACCTTTCGTCTACCTCCGGACGTGATCGGCCAGCTTGCCGAGTTCGCATTGCGCAAGCGGGTTGGGCAGCCCGACATAGTGGAGGCCGCCCTTCGATCGTTCATGTCACCGGACAGTTCGGAACAGCTCGAAGCCGCACTCAGCCGTCGCCTGGATCGCATCGACAGGCACATCGGACGGCTCGATCAGCAGACCGAGATCACGACCGAGGCCTTGGCGTTGTTCGTACGGTTTTGGCTGACTGCCAATCCTCCGCTTCCCGATAGCGGGCTTGCCGTTGCTCAGGCGCAGGGAAAGGAGCGTTACGAGGGCTTTGTCGAGGCGCTAGCGCGCCGTTTGGAGGGGCGATCGCGGCTTGGGGATTTCAATAGGTAGGCGGCGTTCCATGCCAAAGAACTTCAGACACAGTCAGCTGTCGCGAACATTGCTGCCGTTTAGATCCGCAAACTGCTTCGCTGGAAGTGTTCATCCATTCAGCAATCGTCTAGAACCCTTTCGTTCAACTGGTTATATCTTGAAATCTCTCGCGGCCAGCAAGACGGTTGCGAGCGCGAAGGAACTTAGAGGTAAAATAATTTGCGTCCCGATTTCCGATTGAGGCTGACCACTTCTTGAGCCTGACATGGACCCGCCATTACACGGTCAGGAGCCGCAGGAGACTACCCTAATGCGAGCGGAACCTCTGACGTGCTTCGGGAAGGGCGGTGAGCGCTATACCCGCCACCAATCAGTGGAAGATGAGATCGCGCTCGCTCTGGGCATGCCTCATACCGTCTGGTGTGACGAATCCTGGCGGATCGAAACCATGGTTCATCTCATCCGGCTTCGGCGACGCGACAACGATCCGCATGTTCTGGGCATGCTTACATATCAATTTCTCGAACGGGTAAAGCCCATCGTCAACCGCTGGTCACGGGGCTACGGCCCTGCCGATAGCGAAGAAATACAGATCTCGGTTGCGAATGAACTAGGCGATCTTCTCAATGAAATCCCTCCGTCACGTACGGCCGAATATCTTGAGGTCGACGCGGCGACCGTCGTCAAGCAGGCGACGCTCCGTGCAATCGGGCCAAACCGTCCCAAGGCGCAGGCATTTCAGTCGTCAGATCGCGATGAAGACGGGCAGTACACGCCGGTAGTCGAACGTCTCGCATCGGAGGAACTCAACCCTGAAGAGCATTTGCTCGCGCAGGAAGAGGACGAGGCTGGTGGCGCTCTCAGGTATCTCAACGCGGTGACGGATCCGCGGCACCGGAAAGCCTTTATCCTCCGGCACATTTACAAATGGCCGCTCAAAGATGGCCCGGACGGCGTGCCGACCCTCTGTGAGAAGTTCAAGCCAGTGAGCGAACGTCAAATTCGAAACTGGATAAACATTGCAATTGAGCAAATGCGCGCAGCGCATGGAGAAGAGTCATGAACCGTGTGGACCAAACAACGGCGGATGACGTCATCCTTGACCTCCTCATCGACGGCATCGAGCCGACGCATGAGAATCTCGTGGTAGCGATTGCCGCCTATCCCCAGCATCGCGACGCCTTGTCGCGTTCTTCGCCAATCTTGCCGTGCAAACGGCTTTGAAGGACGAGCCAGCGCCCTCCGGCTGCAGCGCAGAACAATTTGCGAATATTGGCGTGAGCCGAGTTCTGGCCCGCCGTCACGAGGCGCCGGGACGAGCCTCAACGGGCGTCGACGACAGAAGCGGAGAGATTGAAACTAAATCAATGCCTCCGCGTCTCTCGCAGCTGATCCGTGCGAGCGGCCTTACGGAAGACCAGATCGCCGTCCGTGTCGGCCTCGATGCGGGATTGATGATGAAGCTGGACCGGCGTCGCATCGTCGGGCGCAGGCCTATGGAAATGTTCCGTAGGATTGCCGGCGAGATTCGCATGCCGCCAGCGCATGTGATTGCCTCGGCTACCGGCACGCCGATTTCGTCCTCCAGGGGCAATTTACGCAAGGCGAAAGGACCAATCAAAATCGAAACCGAGACGTTCGAAGTGGCCATCAATACCTCGACGTTATCGGCTGATCTCAAGGCCTTTTGGTTGCAGCAACTCGCGGACTCGGATGAACCGGCGGCATGAGTGCCTGGTCCGAACTGCGCAGTCAGGCTTCAGCTTGGCATGACGAGCTGAACCCTCAAGCTGACCTGCTTCGGGCCGACGAACTCCTCGCTGCGGCCGCACTGGCCAGCGGCGTCAAGGTCCTAGTGCTACCCAAGGACGATGTGCTGCTGGACAACAGCGAGGCATCCTATGATCCGGACGGTCCGAGAATTCTGGTCTCGGCCGCGCTAAGCGACGAGGACCGCGCCTTTCACGTCGCTCACGAACTCGGGCACCACAGACTGCACCATCCCAAAGGCGGCTGCCACGATGATGACCTCAATCCCAATGCGATCGCCGAGCCCGAAAGCTCGGCGGTAGGGGATAGCGACGCCTATAGCCCGAAGCAGCGCCGCGAAGCGCAAGCAAACGTCTATGCCCGCGAACTTCTGCTGCCGCGTCGGCGCCTCACGACTGCGTGTATCGCGCACAAGCTTACGGCGGACGCTATCGCCGGCAATCTGGGCCTTCCGTTCAATCTGGTCCAGCAGCAGATGGCCGATGCACTCTTGCTTCCTGAAGATCGACCGCCGGATCCCGATGGTGAGCGGCCGTCGCTGGATGACAGTCAGAGACTTGCGGCAGAAGCGGATCCGGGGCCCGTGCAGGTGCGAGCCGGACCCGGCACCGGCAAAACGCGCACTCTGGTGGCCCGGGCAGCGTGGCTAGTATCCCGGAAGGAGGCCGATCCGGCGTCCATTCTGGCGCTCACCTATTCCAATGCTTCGGCCGATGATCTTTCACGCCGGCTACGTCTTGAGCTTGGAGGCGCTGCGACCGCGGTCTGGTGCAGCACGTTTCACGCCTTTGGGCAGGAACTGCTGCGTCTCTATGGAGATCGGCTCGGCCTGCCCGGTTCGCCGAAACTCCTGGACCGGGCGGACTCGCTGTTCCTTCTGGAGTCGGAACTCGAGCACCTCAAGCTCGACTATTATTTTGATCTGCAGGAGCCGTTGCGCGGGCTGAAGTCAGTTCTGAACGCCATATCGCGCGCCAAGGATGAGTTGTGCGACCCTCAGACTTACCATGCGCGGGCGCAGGCCATGCCGGAGGGCGAGGCCAGGGATAAGGCCCTGGAAGCGGGCCATATCTATGCGGTCTACCAGAAGGCGCTCGAAATCCGGGGGTGGGTGGACTTTGGCGATCTTATAGCGCGCAGCGTCGAACTGCTGAAGACCCACGCCGATGTCACCGCCGAAATCCGCCAAACCTACCGACACATTCTGGTTGACGAATATCAGGACATGAACAAGGCGAGCGCCGCCTTGCTCAACCAGCTCGCCGATCCTGCTGTCGGTCCCTGGGTCGTCGGCGATGTCCGCCAATCGATCTATCGGTTCCGCGGCGCCTCTCCGCTCAATATGAGCCGCTTCGGTGACACCTTCCCGCGCGCCGACTTCAAGGATCTGGAGGTCAATTACCGTTCCGGTGGGCGAATTGTCGGCCTGTTTGAACGCTATGGGCGAACGATGACGGCCGCCGCCTTTGCGTCCAAGAACGAGCTGACACCGAACCGCGGCAAGGACAGCGGCGAGATCGCGTACCGCGTTGCGACCGAGCGCGAAACCGAAGCCGAGGGACTCGCCCAGGAAATCCTTACGCGCCGCACTGACCAAGGCGGGTTCAGCCAACATGCCGTTCTGGCGCGGACCCACGGCGTACTCAGCACCCTGGCGGCGCATTTCCAGCGCGCGGGCG
>JANOGS010000311.1:0-5866 GCA_031414115.1 Novosphingobium sp.
GGCGGCAACCGCATCTGGTCGATGTTGGCCTGAATCTCGGCGCCAACGTCGCCCGCGGCGCGGCCGGACGTGTTCAACTCGACGTTGACCACGGGCTCGCGGTTCAAGTGGTCGATGATCGCCGGGCCCACGCCCTCACGCACGGTTGCAACCTGGCCGCCGCGCCTTCTTGTTGTCGCAGACACGCACCACGCCGCCGGACGCGCCTCGCGCCCCGGCATCACCGCTACTGCCGGGTCAACAGGGCCCGGCCGTTCCGTACAGAGCCGCGCAGCTTCCCGGATCGCCTCGACAAGGCTGGTCTGGCGCTTGCGCGCATGGAGAATACATAATGACAATGCGCATGCTTATCGATGCGCGCCACCAGGAAGAGACCCGGGTGGCGGTGCTAAAAGGCAACCGGATTGAAGAATTCGATTTTGAGTCTGCCGAACACAAGCAGATCAAAGGCAATATCTACCTCGCCAAGGTAACCCGGGTCGAACCATCGCTGCAGGCGGCGTTTGTCGATTTCGGCGGCAATCGCCACGGCTTCCTGGCCTTCAGCGAAATCCATCCTGACTATTACCAGATCCCCAAGGAGGATCGCGAGGCGCTGCTCGCCGAAGAGGCTGCCCATGCCGAGGAAGAGGCCGCGCTGCGCGCCATCGCCGAGGGTGAGGAAGACTTTGTCGGCGACGACGAACTGGGCGAATCACTGGCCGATGATTTCGCCGGAACCAGCCACGAGGAATACCATTCCGACGATGAAAACGGCGGCGTGACCGAAGTCGATACCGACGAAAAGGACGAAGTCGCGACGATCGAAGGCGGCCAGGTTGAAAATGGCTTTGACCACGACGGTGAAGAAGCTGACGAGGGCGATGAGGCCGAACCGCGCCGTCGCGGGCGCGGGCGCCGCCGCCAAGGCGGCAAGGACAACCGCGGCCACGCCAAGGAAGCCGACGAGCTGCGCGCCAAGCGGATGGCGCTGCGTCGCCGCTACAAGATCCAGGACGTGATCCAGCGCCGCCAGGTGCTGCTGGTCCAGGTGGTCAAGGAAGAACGCGGCAACAAGGGCGCAGCGCTGACTACCTATCTCAGCCTGGCCGGTCGCTATTGCGTGCTGATGCCCAATTCCAGCCATGGCGGCGGGATCAGCCGCAAGATCAGCTCGGCCGCCGATCGCAAGCGCCTGAAGTCGATCATCTCGGAGCTCGACCTGCCCAAGTCGATGGGCTGCATCGTCCGCACCGCCGGGCTCAGCCGCACCAAGGTCGAGATCAAGCGCGATTTCGATTACCTCGCCCGGCTCTGGGATGGAATTCGCGAAACCACGTTGGGCAGCACCGCCCCGGCGCTGATCCATTCCGACAGCGATCTGGTCAAACGCGCGATCCGCGACATCTATCACCGCGAGATCGAGGAAGTGATTGTCGAGGGCGAGCACGGCTACCGAGCGGCGCGCGATTTCATGAAGCTGCTGATGCCCAGCCACGTCAAGCGGGTGAAGCACTATGCCGACCCGGTGCCGCTGTACCAGCGCTATGGCGCCGAGGATCAGCTTTCGGCGATGTACGATCCCGAAGTCCAGCTGAAGAGCGGCGGCTATATCGTCATCAACCCGACCGAAGCGCTGGTTTCGATCGACATCAACTCGGGCCGCTCGACCAAGGAACACGGGATTGAGGCGACCGCGCTCAACACCAACCTTGAAGCCGCGCGCGAGATTGCCCGTCAGCTCCGCCTGCGCGACATGGCCGGGCTGGTGGTGATCGACTTCATCGACATGGAATACAATTCCAACGTCCGCAAAGTCGAAAAGGCGATGAAGGACGCGCTCAAGAACGACCGCGCCCGGATCCAGGTCGGCCGGATCAGCAGCTTTGGCCTCATGGAAATGAGCCGCCAGCGGCTGCGCACCGGGGTGCTCGAGGCGACCACCCGCGGCTGTCCGCACTGCGACGGCACCGGGCTGGTCCGCACCGCATCCAGCGCGGGACTTTCGGCACTGCGGTTGATCGAGGAAGAGGCTGCCAAGGGCCGCGGCTCGGTGATCTCGCTCTATGCCTCGACCGAGGCGGCGATCTACCTGCTCAACGCCAAGCGCACCGATCTTGCCGATATCGACGCACGTTACGGCGTCCGGGTCGAAGTGCTGCCCGAGGGGGAGAACGAAGGCGCCAAGATGCGCGTCGCCTCGTCCGGCCCGCGACCTGAGTTCGTGCCCGTGTTCGAGCCGATCGCGATCGAGGAAGACGACGACGAGGTCTATCCCGAGGACGAGGAATTCGAAGCCGACGAGCGCGGTGGCGACGACGATGAGGGCCGCGACAGGCCCCGCCGCAAGCGCCGCCGCCGTGGCGGACGTGACCGCGACGAGCGCGGCGACGAGGCTCCGCGTGTTGAAGCCGAAGCCGGAGCTGACGCTGACGTTGAAGCCGACGACGATGACGGCGAAGAAGGCGAAGAGCGCGGCGATCAGCAGAGCGCCGACGATGGCGCCGAAGGTCCGCGCAAGCGTCGCCGTCGTGGCCGCCGCCGGCGCGGTGGGCGTGGGCGCAACGGCGGGCTGGATGAAGGTTCGGCCGAGGGCGAGAACGGCGACGACGACGAAACGTCTGAAGCTGTGGAAGCTGGCGAACCCGTCGAAGCCGAACCGGTAGCCGAGGAGCTTGCCACCAAGCCCAAGCGCAGCCGCCGCAAGAAACCCGATCCCGCCGCCGAGGTTGAAGTCGTAGCCGAGGAACCAGCGCCCGAGCCTGTTGCTGAAGCGGAACCGGCCAAGCCAAAGCGCACCCGCAAAAAAGCGGCCGCGCCCGAAGCGGAAGCACCAGCTGAAGCAGCCGCGCCCGAACCGGTCGCCGAGGAAGCTCCCGCCAAGCCCAAGCGCAGCCGCAAGAAAGCCGATGCTCCCGCTGAAGCGCCGGCCGCAGCCATGGCTGATGCCGAGGCGGAGGACGCTTCGGGCGAACCGCGCCGCGGCTGGTGGCAGCGGACTTTCGGCGAGTAACAGAGCAATCCCACCGGCGCGGCTGAACGCTCCGCCGGTGGGATGCCTGCTGCGATCAGGCTTTCCTACATCGCGCCGGACTGGCAAATACTTCTGCACCAGCAGGCGACCGTGACGGTGTTCCGGGTTGTGTGTCGATTTCTCTTAACCCTCTAATAAAGCAGGGTAATTTGAGAAAAATCAGATCCTTTGTGTTCCCGGTTGGGCACTCTTGACCTCCACCAGCGCCCGGTGTGTGCCCTTGTACCCGATCTAGGTCGCTTTGTGCGCCTGGCCCCATTCGACCCACCCAGCAAACCTGGGCGTCTTGGGGGCGTAGCGTTCGCCTTGGGTCATGACGGTGAAACCCGATCGCTTGACCGCACTGGTTACCGGCCGGGTCAGATGGCAGCCGCCGGCGATCTTCTTCCAAACCGGTTCGATCCGGTCCTGCCACTTCGCCACGCCGGCATCGGGAGCCCGGCCGTGTTCGGCGTAAAGCAGCTGCCCGCCAGGTTTGAGGATCCGGCGCAGCTCAGCCAGGGTCTGCGCCTGATCGGTCACCGAACACAGCGTGAAAGTGCAGACCACGCTGTCAAAGCTTGCATCCTCAAACGGAATCGCTTCGCCAAAGCCTTGGCGGATGTCCGCCTGCCAGCCTTTGTTCGTGGCCGCAGCGCGGGCGAAGTCCAGCCCCTTGATTGACGGGTCCATTCCTGAAAAGCCGCTTATTTTTGCGGGATCATAGAACTGCTGGTTGATCCCGCCGCCGCAGCCAATCTCGAACACCCGCCCGCTCGCCAGCGGCACCACCTTTTCGCGCAGCTTCATGATTGCCGGGCTGGAGCAGGCGCACCGGATAATCCGCGGCACCACGTGTTCGTCATACCAGGTTGCAAAGCCCATCGCCTGTCCCTCCTCGCCAGGCGGTCATCTTGCACCGGTTCAGCGGCGCCACGCAAGCCAGCGATCGACCTGGCCGGGATCATAACGGCTGCTAGTTTCGCTGCGCAGCAGCGCGGGGTGCAGATCCCGCTCGAACCGGTCGCGCCAGATGCCGAGCTGCTGCGCCTTTCCAGCGGCTAGCGCCAGCTCTCGCGAGGCGGCAAGAAGCCTTCGCCGGATCGGCGCAAGTCCCTCGCCCGCCATCCGTTCTTCGATCAGCCCCAGGCGAAAGCGCGCGGCCTTGACCAGCACCGCAGCGCTGCCCCCCTCGCCGCGTTCCAGCATGGCAATCGCGGCATTTATGCTGCCGGAAACCAGGCTGAGATCGCTTGCCATGCGCTTGGCCTCGCTGTCTTTTTCAGGGCAGACCCGCAGGGTGCGAACATAGCCAGCAAGGGCGGCAAGCGCAGCGGGGCCTGGCTCGGCACCCGCGAACTCCTCGACTATGAGCCCGCGCAGAAACGGCTCAAGACTTGCTGCATCGCGGGAGATCTTGCCCGGCTGGGCAAGGTCGGGAATTGGCCTGGGATCGAAGACTGGATTGGCCCGGGGCAAGGCAAAGAAGCTTGAGCTGATATCAGCCGTGCCCGGCTCGCCGGAAATTCCCTCGAGGAAGAACCAGGCGCTGCGCCGGCCGTTGGCATGGCACCCGGCGCAGCTCAGCCCGGCACGTTCGGCCTGACCACCCAGCAGTGCCGGCGCGTGGAACAGCGCCTCGCCGATCGCCGCGTCGCCGGACGCAGCGGGTTCGCGGCAGCTCGCTGGTTGTTCCAGCAGGACTTCGCGCTCGTGCCCCGCAGCCGTCCAGTTGAGCGCCTGCATTCGCGGCCGGTCGCTCGCCAGGCCGGCGCTGCCCAGGGCGAGGACCGCTGCGGCAATCAGGAAGCGGATGGCCGCTCCCCATTGATCCAGGCGCGCAATTCGTCGGCCTCCTGGCAGCCGAACCCGCAGATCCGGTCGAGCCGGGCAAGATGATCGCGGGCGCCGGACAGATCGCCGCGCTCAAGCTTGAGCTCGCCATAGTACTCCAGCGCGCCGCGATGCTGCGGCGCCACTGCCAGTGCCTGCCGGTACCACCCGCTGGCTGCATCAAACCGGCCAAGCTTGCGGTTGGCAAAACCAAGGTAGGTCAGCAGATCCGGATGCGGCCCAGCGGCCCACAGCGAGTCGCTCAGCAAGCCGATTGCCGGATCGTATCCGCCCGCATTGATCAGGGCCACCGCGGTAACATAGGTCCCGTCGACCGAGCCAAGCGGGGCAAGCACCCGGCCTGGCCCCAGCGCCTGCACCGGCCCTCCGGCAATCGCCGAAATAACCGCTTCCAGCGCGGTGTCGATCTCAGCGGCCTGCTGGCAGGTTCCGGCGCAAGTGGTCTTGAGGGCCCGAAGCTTCTCAACCTGCGCCGCCGCCTTGGCCGGGTCACCCAGCCTGGCATAGGCAATCCCAAGATCGCGCTGGGCCTCAAGCAAGCCGGGATCGGCCTTGATCGCAGCTTCAAGCGGCCGCCTTGCCTTCTTGAAATTGCCCTGACCGATCTGGCTTGCGCCCAGCAGATACTGGGCCGGGGCATGATTGGGAACCACTGCAACCACCCGGCCAAACGCAGCTGCGGCCTTTTTGTAATCCTTGGCCCGGTAGGCTTCAACGCCATCCTGGTATTCGACGACCGGATCATATTGCGGAGCGCTGGAACTCGGCACAGCTACCCCGCCACCGCCACCGCCGCCGCCGCCGGCCGACAAGGCGGGCTGGAGCGGCAGCACCGCCAGACTTAGCGCAAACACAGCGGCAATCCGGTTCGACTGGCTCAACATTGCTGTTCTCCTGATCATCAGACGTTGGCGGCGGCGACACATTCTTGATCGCACTCGCGGCGATCGCACTGAGCACCGCCTGCGGCAAAACCCCTTCGGCCGTTGATGGCGGCGGTGGTGGTGCTGGCGGCTCAAG
>JANOGS010000312.1:0-11999 GCA_031414115.1 Novosphingobium sp.
CAACGAGGCTTCGATCTTCTGGGTGATCTGGTTTTCGATCTCGGTCGGCGCGGCGCCCGGCTGGCTGATCTCAACGATCACCAGCGGGAATTCGATGTCGGGGTCGTTCTGAACTTTCATGCCGGAGAAAGCGATCATCCCGGCCAGCATCAGGCCGATGAACAGCACGATCGGCACCACCGGATTGCGGATGCACCAGGCGGAGATATTGCGGAAGCTCATGATCAGCCCTTGCGCTTCACGCTGTTCATGGCTTTGGCGAAACCGGTTCCACCAGCTCACCCGGCTGGAGGAACCCGCCTGCCCGCAGCACCACCCGTTCGCTGCCCGAAAGCCCTTCGACAACGGCGATCCCGGCGGCGGTTACGGCGCCGGTCCTGACATCGCGGCGCTGTGCCTTGTTGCCGGGACCGACAAGGTAGACGAAGCTGCCTTTGCTGTCCGAAAGGATCGCCGATTCCGGAAGCACCGGAGCGATCGTCGTGCCCGATTTGATCGTCACCGTGGCAAAGCCGCCAGGGCGCAGTTCGGGGGCATAGGCCAGCGCAATCCGCGCCACGCCCTGGCGCGACTGCGGATCGATCACCGGGGCCAGCTGCCAGATCTGGCCGGTGAACTGTTTTTCGCTTCCAGCCGGCGTAACTACCGCGCTGATCCCCAGACCCAACCGCGCCAGGTCGGATTCGCTGAGCAGCGCCCTGAGTTCCATTTCCCCGCCCTTGGCCAGACGGAACAACACGCCCGATCCGGCGCCGACCACCTGGCCCGGTTCGACCTGGCGCTCGAGCACCAGCCCGGCTGCGGGCGCGACAATGTTGAGCCGGCGGGTTTGCGCCTGCAGCACACCCAGCTGGGCGCCCGCAACCTTTACTTGGGCCACCGCAGCATCGCGCGAAGCGGTCAGGCGGTCAATCTCGGCCTTGGAAATGAACCCGCGCTCGACCAGCTTGAGCGCGCGGTTGAGATTGTCCTGGGCCAGCCGGGCATTGGCCCGCGCCACTTCGATCTGCGCGGCCTGGCTGTTCTGCTGCTGGACCTGGACCGAACGATCGATCACCGCCAGCACCTGCCCGGCCCTGACCCACTGGCCGGGTTCGACCAGCACCGCGACCACCTGCCCGCCTTCGCCGGCAATACCGACCGGCAGTTCGCGCCGCGCGGCCAGGGTTCCACTGGCATTGATCGCGCCTTCGATCGTGGTCTTGCCGGGCGCGACCACGGTCACCACCGGGGCCTGATCCTTCTTGTTCGCCTCGGCAGCGGCAAGCGTCTCGCCGCGATGGACCCAAAACCAGATCGCAACCATCGCCAGCAGCAGGACGACCCCTGCCGCCCACAGCCGCAGGCGCGAGCGACGGTCTTCCTCGCCGCCTTCAAGCAGCGGGTTGTCTTCGGCATAGCCGTCCGCACTAATTCGGGTATCGAAATTCATCGCTCAACGATCGCTTTCCTGCCGGCCGCGGCCTTCGCGGCCTGGCATAGCTGTATTACTATTCTAAATCACCTCTCGCAAGCCCCGCAAAACTCGCGTAATGGTTGCACAGCGAAACCCAGTAGGCGTGCCAGACGGACAAGGCAATTGCAGGCTCGGCCAACTGCCGTGCCGGTTCGTCGAACGACGCCGCAAAAAAGCCGGCGCGAGCTTGCCCGCGCCGGCCCGATGCCGATTGGCGATGTTGCGGTTCAGTATTTGAGCTGGCGCTCGTAAAGATCGCGGTAGTGCTGGATCCGCGTGACCCGCAGGCCCTGCATGCCCGAGCGGTCAACTGCGCGCTGCCACGAAGCGAATTCCTCAAGCGTCAGATTGTAACGCTCGCAGACTTCATCGATGGTCAGCAGGCCGCCGTTGACCGCGGCAACCACCTCGGCCTTGCGCCGCACCACCCAGCGGGTGGTCGAGGGCGGCGGCAACGATTCGATCGTCAACGGCTCGCCAAGCGGGCCGATTACCATCGCGGGTCGGATTTTCTGGTTCTCTATCATTCTTTTCCTCGACCGCCGGCACCGGGTTTTCCGGCGTCAACGCTCTCCATGCCCGCAGGGGCTTTTCCATCTGCTGAATCGGTACGGTTAACGCCTGGCAACTCTTTGCCGGTCTCAAGGCTGGGGCCGCGCCACTGCGCAAAGCCGCCGGCCGGGGCCAGGCGCAGCGATTCGCTGCGGGCAAACTCGCCGTGCGCGGCATGGGCCGCGGCCAGCCGCGCATGTAGCCCAAACCATTCGAATCCGGGCATTGCGCTGCCCCCCAGGGGGGCCTGCACCCTGCCGCGAAGGCTGGCCAGAAGGTCGTTGGCAAACTCCATGGCCGCAGTGATAGCCCAGCCAAGGTCAAGATCGGGTAAAGCCCGCCTTCAGCATTCGTTGACTTTGCTTACCGAATTCCCTCGCGGCGCCGCTGCGTGTATGAGGCCCAGCCATGACCGTTGCCGCCGCCACCCTGCCTTCGCCCGAAGCGCTGTTCCAGATTGCCGGGCCGCTGGCTGGCAAGCGGGTGGTCGTGGCGATGTCAGGCGGGGTCGACAGTTCGGTGGTGGCCGCGCTGGCCGCGCGCAGCGGCGCTGAAACCATCGGCGTCACCCTGCAGCTTTATGATCAAGGCGGCGCTGCCAGCCGCAAAGGCGCCTGCTGTGCCGGCGATGATATCCGCGATGCCCGCGCGGTCGCCGACCGGCTCGGGATTGCGCACTATGTGGTCGATCATGCCACGTCGTTCCGCGAGGAAGTGATTGACCGCTTTGCCGACGAATACCTTGCCGGGCGCACCCCGGTGCCGTGCATCCGCTGCAACATGGGTCCCAAGTTCACCGACCTGCTGGCGATGGCGCGCGAGCTGGGCGCCGATTGCCTGGCCACCGGGCACTATGTCCGCCGCCAGCTTGGCGCGGCAGGGCCCGAACTGCACCGGGCCGCCGATCCGGCGCGCGACCAGTCCTATTTCCTGTTCGCCACCAGCGAGGCCCAGCTCGATTTCCTGCGCTTTCCCCTTGGCAGCCTGCCTAAGCCGGAGGTCCGCCGCATCGCCGAAGCCGAGGGCCTGCGCGTCGCCGCCAAGCCCGACAGCCAGGACATCTGCTTCGTTCCCGATGGCGACTATGCCAAGATTGTCCGCGCGGTCCGGCCCGAAGGCGCGGACAGCGGCGAAATCGTCCATGCCGAAACCGGCGCAGTGCTGGGGCAGCACAGGGGCGTGATCCACTATACCGTCGGTCAGCGCCGCGGGCTGGAGATTGGCGGCCAGGCTGAGCCGCTCTATGTCACCGGGATCGATGCTGCGGCGCGGCGGGTGCTGGCCGGGCCGCGGCGCCTGCTGGCGGTCGGCGCGGCGCGCCTCACCGAAACCAACCGCATCGGCCCGCTGCCCGACGGCCCGCTGCTGGCCAAGGTCCGCTCGCTGGCCAAGCCGGTGCCGGTGGCGCTGGAAGGATCGCTGGGCGCCGGCGCGCCCGCAACGATCCGTTTCGCCAGCAGCGAGTACGGCGTTGCTCCCGGTCAGGCGGCGGTGCTTTATGCCGGCGAGCGGGTGGTTGGCGGCGGCTGGATCGAGGCGACCGAGCCGGCCTGAGCGCTGATCGCGCACCATCGCAGGCCTGGGCACTTGCCTCGCGCCGCAGCTTGGGCCAATCGTGAACTGGAATGAGCCGCGTACGCAGATCCGATAACTGGGGGTTTCCCCGCTGGCGCGGCTATAGCGGCGGCCGCGAAGCTGTGCGGGTGCGGCTGTGCGACCGCCATGGTTGCGCCGATCCCGGCAACTGCCCCGCGCCGAAAAGCCCGAACAGCCCCGATCGCTGGTACTTCTGCCAGCGCCACGCCGCCGAGTACAACGCCGGGTGGGACTATTTTGCCGGGCTCGATGCCGAGGAAACCGCTGAGCGCGAAGCCGCCGAGCGCCAGACCCATGAGGGCTATCAGGAAGCCTCGCACTATGGCTGGGCGATGTCGGGCGACGGCAGCCGCAGCCGCGATGAAATTCGCGCGCTCGATCTGCTCGAACTTACCCCCGATGCCGATTTTGACGCGATCAAGAAGAGCTACCGGGCCAAGGCCAAGCTGGTTCACCCCGATCTGCGCCCCGGCGACGGCGATGCCGCCAAGGCCTTCCAGGCGCTGCAACTGGCCTACGAGGTACTGCGCCAGGCTGAAGAGCGCCGCGAGTGGAAGGGCTGAAGCCAACTCGATGATGAGAACCCATAGCTCCCCTCCCCGTTGGTGAGGGGGAATGAGTCGGCATCAACACGACTGGGTGTAAGAGGACTCAACCCCGCGGCTTGAACTTCTTGATCGTGCCGGAGAAGGCCAGCACCGGACGGCCATCATCGTCGATGATTCCGCGCACGAAGACCATGCTGCCGCCTTCGCGAACCACATCGCCGCGGGCGGTAAGCAGCCGGTTGCCATCACCCGCGCCGACGAAGTCGCAGTTCATCGTCATCGTCACCCCGTGGATATTGGCCTCGATCCCGCCGGCGATCATGAACAATGCATAGTCGGCGAAAGTCATCAGCGCCCCGCCGTGGACGTTGCCGCCGCCGTTGCGGTTCTTGGCCACGGGCTGGAAGCCGCAGACCAGTCCGCGCTCGTCCTCGCGGCAATAGAATGGCCCGGCGTGCTCCTCGAAATCGTCGACCGGTTCCCAGTGGTGCCAGCCCGTCCAGGGGCCGCTGGTAACCTCAACCAGCCGCGAGAGGCCGGGGGTGTCGGCGTCAGACTGAAGCTTGTCGTGCGGTTCGTGGCTCATGTCGCGGCAAGAGCAGAATTGGCGCCTGGGGTCAAACCGCCGCCAGTGCTTGTTCGAAATCTGCGATCAGGTCGTCAGCATCCTCGATCCCGATCGAGATGCGCACCAGATTGTCGGTGATCCCGAGCTGCGCCTTGCGCGCGTCGGGCACCGACAGGTGGGTCATCGCTGCGGGCAGGCTGGCGAGGGTTTCGGTGCCGCCGAGGCTGACCGCCAGCTTGGCGATCTTGAGCGCATCGAGGAACCGGAAGGCTTCCGCTTCGCCGCCCTTGATGTAGAGCGAGAAAGTACTGCCCGCACCGCTGCAATGGCGGTTGTAGATATCCTGCTGGCGCGGATCGGCGATCATCCCGAGATAGCCCAGCCCGGCAACCTTGGGATGCCGGGCCAGCCAGGCGCAGACCTTCGCCGCATTCTCTCCGGCGCGGCTCATCCGCAGCTCCACCGTCTCAAGGCTGCGCATCAGCATCCAGGCGGTGTTGGGATCGACGATCCCGCCCATGGTGTTGCGCAGCATCCGCACCGGATCGATCCAGCGCCGCGCCCCAGTGACCGAGCCTGCGACCAGATCGGAATGGCCGCCGACATATTTGGTCAGCGAATAGACCACGATATCGGCGCCGTGACCCAGCGGCCGCGACCACAGCGGGCCAAGGAACGTGTTGTCGATCGCGATCGGGCAATCAGGGCCCAGCACGACATTGCGGGCATCGCGCACGGCCTCGACATCGACCAGGGCATTGGTCGGATTGGCCGGGCTTTCAAGGTAGATCATCGCCACCTTGCCGCCTTGCTCGGCGGCCTGGCGCCTCGCCTTGTCGAGCACGATATCGAGTTCCGCGCGGGTCGCCCCGGCAGGGAAATCGACGTAGGTGACGCCAAAGCGGCTGAGTGTTTTGGCAACGAAGCCCTCGCTCGCTGCATAAAGCGGGCCGGAGTGGACGATCACGTCGCCGGCCGAGCAGTAGGTGAGAAACAATACGCAGATCGCGGTCATCCCGCTGGAGAACACCAGCGACTCTTCCGCCCCGTCCCAGATCGCCAGGCGACCTTCCAGAATCTGCTGGTTGGGGCCGTTGAACCGCGAATAGACCAGGCCGTCGGTGCCGCCTGGGACCTTGCCGGTAATCCCTTCGAAAAACCGCTTGCCCTCCGCCGCGCTGGGGAAAGCAAAGGTGCTGGTCTGGAAGATCGGCGCCTTGAGGCTGCCTTCGGACAGCACCGGATCATAGCCGTGGCCCATCATCAGCGTTGCCGGGCTGAGCTGATGGTTGCCGATCGCGGTCAGCGCCGCCTTGGGCTTGCGCGAGGGGGTGGGGGTGTCAGACATGGTTGCGGTTGTAACCAGAGTTGCCGAGTATGGCCAGTCACCTGAACGCCGCGATCCCCCAGACCACGCCGACCATCAGGAATACCCCCGCCAGATCGAGCATCAGCCCGGCCCTGAGCACGCGCGGCATCGAAATGTGTCCGGTCGCCCAGGCCAGCGCATTCGGCCCGGTGCCGGCCGGCAGCATGAATCCCCAGCTGGCGGCGAGCGCGGCGGGCAGCGCCAGCAGGATCGGATCGGCACCGAGCGCGGTCACCAATGCCGCGACCACCGGCATGATTCCGCTGGCGGCGGCGACATTGCTGGCGAATTCGGTAACCAGCACCACGAAGGCCACCACCACCAGCACGGTGACCGGCAGCGGCACCGCCTTCAAGGGCAGCAGCATCTGCCCCATCCAGGCGGCGAGCCCGCTGGCAGTCATCCCCATCGCCAGCGCGAGACCGCCGCCGAACATCAGGATCACCCCCCAGGGCGCGCGCTCGGTCTCTTTCCAGGTCAGCAGCGGCCGGCCCGAGCCATCGGGGATCAGGAACAAGGCCAGACCGGTAAGCGCGGCAATGGTGCCGTCATCAAGCCCGCCCTTGGGGAAGAACCCCTCGGTCAGCGGGCGGGTGACCCACAGCAGCACGGTAGCCAAGAACACCGGCAGCAGGCGCTTTTCGGCCGTGGTCCAGCCTGGCGGCAGATGGATCGCGCCGCGCGCCGCGCGCGGATCGAACGTGTCTTCGGACAGGCGGTGGACCCTTGCCACGATCCACGCGGCCAGTGGCACCGAGAGCAGCACCAAGGGCAGCCCGTAGAGCGACCATTCGAGGAACCCGATCTTCACCCCCAGGCTCTTGTCGAGCAGCGCCGTGGCGATCGCGTTGGTGGGCGTGCCGACGATCGTGCCATAGCCGCCCAGCGTCGCGGCGAAGGCCACCCCCATCGGCAGCGCGCCGGCGATCCCGTGGGTTTCCCCGGCCTTGACTCCGCCCGCCGCGAGCATCGCCAGCGCCATCGGCATCATGATCAGCGCGGTCGAGGTGTTGGCGATGAACATCGAGATCAGCGCGGTGGCCGCCATCACCGCCAGCAGCAGCTGCCAGTTGGTATGCCCGGCATGGGCCAGGATCGCCAACGCCAGCCGCCGGTGCAGCCCGGTCCGCTCGATCGCCAGGGCCAGGAACGCCCCGCCCAGGAACAGGAACATGATCGGCGAATAATAGGCCGCAGCGGCCTTGGTGGCGTCGGCGACGCCCAGCAGCGGCAGGACGATGAACGGCAGCAGCGCGGTGGCCGACAGCGGCAGCGCCTCGCTCATCCACCACACCGCCATCAGCCAAACGAGGCCGGCGGTTTGCCAGGCCAGCGGCGGCATGCCGGCGGGCGCGGGCAGGAGCAGCGTGCCGAGAAAACCGGCGAGCCCGAGCCAGAATCCGATGCGATTGGCAGTCATTCGCGGCCCACTCCCCAGGAATTGGCTTTGCCGGATTCGGGTTCCAGGCTTTGCCTCGCCGCCATGACCGGCCAGCGGGGAGAAAGCAAATGTCGGTTGGCAAAGTGCTGGGCGTCGGCGGGCTGTTCAGGGACCGGCGAGGCGGCGGGGGAATTGGTTTGGAAAGCGGCGGGCGGGGTAAGACAAGCTTCCAGCGCCGCGCGAAGCCTTCGACTGGCTCAGGCTGAGCGGGGTTGGGAATTGGGGTAACGACAACATCCGCTCATGCTGAGCTTGTCGAAGCACCCGCGCAACGCCCGCCCCAGCCCTACTTCGGCGAGATCACCATCAGCATCTGGCGGCCTTCCATGCGCGGCCAGGCTTCGACCTTGGCGTCCTCGGCGGTATCGTCCTGGACCCGCTTCAAAAGGTTCATGCCCAGCTGCTGGTGCGAGAGTTCGCGGCCGCGGAAGCGCAGGGTAACCTTCACCTTGTCGCCCTCGCCGATGAAGCGGTGGATCGCCTTCATCTTCGTCTCATAGTCATGATCGTCGATGTTGGGGCGCATCTTGATCTCTTTGATCTCCTGCGTCTTCTGGCTCTTGCGGGCAAGGTTGGCCTTCTTCTGGGCCTCGTAACGGAACTTGCCGACATCGAGGAACTTGCACACCGGTGGATCGGCGTTGGGCGATACCTCAACCAGGTCGAGCCCGACCCCAGCGGCCTGCTCGATCGCTTCGTTGGTGTACATCACACCCAGATTTTCGCCGTTTTCGTCGATCACCCGAACCTTGTCGGAAGTGATCATCTGGTTATGGCGCGGGCCGCTCTTGACGGGGGGCTGCAGGGTGCGCCGGGGTGGGGGTGCTATAGTCGGGACTCCAGAAGTTTGTCGATCCGCGCGTCCTTAGAGCGATTCCGTGGTTTGGGGAAGGGGTGGCGTGAGTCCTTGTCGAGTGCGCTGATCGCATCCGCGATCAGCTTGCAACACCGCCGTCAGGTGGAAGGGGACTCGCGCCACAGCGGGTACTGAATCAGCCGCCCTTGCACTCCGAGCAAGGCATCCGCGGCGCGCGCCGGCTGCAGCGCCGCTCTGATTGCCGGATCTGCGGCATCCATCCCGCCGGTCAGCGCGCCAAAGGCGGGGAGGATCAATTTGCGCTCGCTCCTGACCGCACAAGGCCGACTGATCGAGCGGCCGCGGGCGATGACCCGCAGTTTGGGATGAAAATGCCCGGACAACTCGGGCCGCTGCTCGCCGGGCAGGGCTTCGTGGCGCAGCATCAGGCCGGCGACTTCCAGCTCTTCAACCACGGTGCCTTGCGGCGCCCGGCCCTTATCGTGATTGCCCGCGATCCAGACCCAGTCGGTGGCGCGGGTCAGGGCATCGAGCATCCCCGCGGCGTGGGGTTCGAGCCGCTCAGCACCGGCTGCATCGTGAAAATTGTCGCCCAGGCAGAACACCCGTCGCGCCCCGGTCTGGCGGATCGCCGCAGCGACCCGCTCGAGCGACTCGCGGCTGTCATAGGGCGGCAGCATCTGCCCGAAGCGCGCAAAGAAGCTGGCTTTTTCGAGGTGGAGGTCGGCAACCAGCAGCGCCCGTTCGCGCGGCCAGTAGAGCGCCCGGCCATTCACCAGCGCCATTTCCTCAGTTGCGAACGAAAAGGGAACCATGGCTTTCCCTTGCCGCAAGCCGATTCGCTTGGCAAGGGGCCGGACGATGACTGACTGGAGCCCCCAAACCGCCCGCGCCAGGGCCTGGTTCGAAAGCCTGCGCGACCGGATCTGCGCCGCGTTCGAGGAAATCGAGGCCGAGGCCGGCAGCGCGGCGCGGTTCGACTATGCCCGCTGGAACCGCGAAGAGGACGGCAACCCCGATCCCGGTGGCGGCACCCGCGGGCTGATGAAGGGCCGGGTGTTCGAGAAAGTCGGCGTCAACGTTTCGACCGTCCATGGCACATTCGCCCCCGAATTCGCCGGCACGATCCATGGCGCCAGCGCCGAGTGCCCCGGCTTTACCGCGACGGGCATCAGCCTGGTCGCGCATATGGCCAACCCGCATGTCCCTGCGGTCCACATGAACACCCGCTTCCTGACCACAGCCAAGGCCTGGTTCGGCGGCGGCGCCGATCTCAACCCGCCGCTGCCCTATGGGGAGGATACCGCCGAGTTCCACGCCGCCTTCGAGGCCGCTTGTGATGACCACGACCCGGCCTGTTACGAGCGTTTCAGGCAGTGGGCGGACGAATACTTCTACATCCCGCACCGCCAGGTTCACCGCGGGGTCGGCGGGATCTTCTACGATCACCTCGATTGTGCAGATCAGGCCGGCTTCGAAGCCAATTTCGCCTTCACCCGCGATGTCGGCGAAGCGTTCCTCGAGGTGTTTCCGCGGCTGGTCCGCCGCCGCATGGGCATGGCGTTCACGCCCGAGGACAAGCAGCGCCAGCTCGAATGGCGCGGGCGCTACGCCGAGTTCAACCTGGTCTATGACCGCGGCACCCTGTTCGGGCTCAAGACCGGCGGCAATATCGACGCCATCCTGATGAGCCTGCCGCCTGAAGCGGTGTGGAGCTAGCTACATCCCGCCGAGATCGCAGCCGCGCTCGGCTAGGACCGGGCGCAGCGCGCGGTAGGCTGCGGGGGTGCGATGGAGCGGGATGGTCGGGTAGAGGTGGTGGACGATGTGGTACTGCATCCCCATTGACCCGATATTGCCGAGCTTGCTCTTGAAGGCCCGGGTATCGCGATATCGACCCTGCTCCGAGCCCGGGAAGTGCGGCATCCAGCTGAGGTAGAAATTGACATAAACCAGTGCGATGTGGCGCGGCAGCCACCACAACAGCACCGCTTCGGCGGCGTGACCGGTCCAGGCCAGCCCGCAGATAATGCCGAAGAAGGCCGCCTTGGCTGCGAGCGCTTCCAGAAGGGCGCGCGTGGCAGCCGGGGTGCCTAACCGCTCAAGCGTCGGGCCGTAGCGATCATTGCGCGGCTGGTTCTTGGTCAGGCCGTGCCACAACGCGGTGCGGACATCGGGCGCCTCCATGACGAAGTAGTCTGGATCGAGCGCGGGATCGTTGGTGTGGCGGTGATGCTCCAGATGCGTTTCGCGCAGGGTGCTCAGCGGCAAGGCCAGCGGGATCAGCGAGTAATGGCCGATCAGCTCGTTAAGCCAGTGGAACCGCGATTCGCGGGCAAAGAAGTTGTTGTGCTGGGCATCGTGCGAGGGCAGGTAACTGCCGGTCACGTTGACCAGGGCAATGGCGAAGCCCGCCCACAGCGGCAGGATCCCGCTTAACACCAACGGCCACAGTGCCAACCACAGCGTGGTATTGACCAGCGGCCAGATCAGCATTGGCCAGGGGAAACCTTGGCTGAAGCCCGCAGCAATCTGCTTTTCACGGGCGCGCGAGGTGGCGATTGCCGGCGCCTCGTTCACAGCCAGGTCCTCCTGATGGTGGCGATCAGGCCCAGGGTGCCGCCGGCGATCAGCCCGCAGGCCAGCGGCGACAGACCCAGCGGCGGAGTGACCCCCAGCGCCACGATCAGCGCGGCGAGCACCGGAGCAAGAAAGCCGACGCCGAACCACAACGGCCCGAGGCGAAACAGAATACCCACCATTTGCATAGAACTGTGCCCCAAAACTGGCTGCCAATTGCCAAGCTGCGCGACCATTTGAAGGTGTAGCAGCAGCTTGGCCATGCTGGAACCGCTTTTCCTAACCTGGCTTGCGCGCGGTATAGGCAACGGTGCGCGGGGCGAGCTTGTGCCATGGCGCGGGGCGCCAGTAGCGGTCGTTGAGGCGGGTTACGCGGCTGATCTGTTCGTCGATCCAAACCAGCGCGCGGCTGTTGAACGGCGCGATCCCCAGCTTCATCGCCAGTTCGGGCAAGCCGGGGGTGGAGCGGTAAGTCTGGCGTTCGAGCTTCAATCCGGCAGCGGCGATGAAGCCGCGCATCAGCTCCGCCGGAATCCCGCGCTCGCACCGGGTCAGGCCCGGGCGCGGCTGCCGGAAATCGCCCATCGAATTGATCGGCTCGCGCAGCAGCAGCACGCCGCCGGGTTTGAGCACCCGCGCCATTTCCGCGATCAGGTGTTCGACATTGGCAATGTGGTGGAGCACATGCAGCGCCAGCGCGAGATCGACCGAGGCGTCGGGCAGGTCGAGCGTGCCGTCGGCCGCAGGCTTGCGGAACTCGGCCGGAATCCCGCCAACGCTTGCCCCCCAGAATCGCTCGGCCGGCTCAATCGCGATCACCCGGCTGATATCGAGCCCCAGCGCCGCCAGCTCGCGCCCATCGGCACAACCCAGCGCCAGGCACTGCGCATAGCGCCGCTGCCTGAGCGGCGCGGCATCGGCGCGGGCCCAAGCCTGGTAGGGGAACGGGCCCTCAATATAGGCGTGATCCTCGCCGTAGAGCTCGTAGAATCCGTATTCCTCGGCGGCGTACCAGGCTTGCAGCCCAGCGGCATCAAAGTCGTTGCCATAGAGCTTGCGCCCGGCAAACACC
>JANOGS010000313.1:0-2884 GCA_031414115.1 Novosphingobium sp.
CTCGATCACGACTGGATCGCCTGGTACCTGCTGCCCGGACTGGCCGCGGTCGGCGTGGCGCTGCTCGGCTGGCGCCGCGAGCGCCGCCGCAAGGCGCGCAGTCAGCCCGATGCGGTCGGACTGATCGACTGGACCAATGTCACCTTCTGGGCAAGCTTCGCCGCGCTGGTGCTGCTGGGCGCGGCGTTCAAGGGCTGGCTCAGCAGCCAGGTGCCTATCTGGCCTTGAGGTGCGCCGCGTACCAATCAAGCGAGCGCTGTAGCCGGTCACGGATGTGGCTGGGCGCGGTCAGGGCGTGGCTGGCGCCGGGATAGACCACCAGCCGGGTCGGCACGCCGCGGGTCTTGAGCGCCTGGTACATCTGCTGCGAACCCTCGCAATTGACGTTGAGGTCCTCCTCGGCACACAGGAACAACGTCGGCGCGGTGATCTTGCCGACCTTGAAGAACGGGTAACTGACCCGGTCATAGACCTCTCGGTTGTCCCACGGCGTGCCCAGTTCCTGTTCGTACTCGCGGATGTACTGATCCACCCCCCACAACCCATAGATGTTGGAGACCCCCGCACCGCTCACCGCCGCGCCGATCCGGGGATCGCTGGCGATCATGTAGTTGGCCAGGATACCGCCATAGGACCAGCCGCCAACCCCGATCCGCTGCGGATCGGCCAGCCCCTGAGCGATCGCCCAGTCGATCCCGGCGCTGAGGTCGGCGGCATCCTTGTTGCCCCAGTCAGCATAGATCGCGCGAGCAAAATCGAACCCACGGCCCGATGAGCCGCGCGGGTTGACCGCCAGAACGGCATAGCCCTGCGCGGCATAGACCTGCCAGTCGGGCATGAATTCGTGGCTGTACTGGCTGACTGGTCCCCCGTGGATCCGCACCACCAGCGGCGGTTTGGTGCCCTCGGGGATAGTGCCGGGCAAGGGAGCGACGAACAGGCCGTGGATCTCGGTCCCATCGGCGCTGCGGAACGTCACCTCGCGGGTGTCGGCCAGGCGGCGTTCGGCTACCCAGGGGTTGGGATCTGCCAGCACCTGGGCCCCTCCTTCCAGTCGGCGCAGCACATTGGGGCGGGCGGCGTTGCTCTCAAGCAGCGCAATGCGCCCGCCGGTTCCGAGCGCGAAATCGGCGGCCGTGGTCATGCCGCCGGACAAGTAACGCAGCGTATCGGCATCGGGATCGATCGCAGCGAGCCAGGCGGCGCGGTCCTGCTCGATCAGCGCCAGCACCACTTTGCCATCCACGCTCCAGCGCGGCGCATAAGTCCACTTGTCGATCCTCGCGACCTCGCGCACTGCGCCGCTGGCGAGATCGGCGACCGAAAGCTGGTAGGGCGAATAGTAGATCCACTTGGCCTCGCCCCGGGTTACCCAGGCGAGGCGCCGCGAATCCGGTGACCAGGCCGGGCGCATCGCGTTGTCGGAGGGGTCGTTGTCGGCGTGGTTCGATGGGCTGATCCGGCGCGGCGTTGCGCCGGCTCTGGGTTCAATCGTGAAGATGTCGGAATCGCGCGTGCGATCAGCGGCCTCGTCGCGGTAGCCGACGTAAGCGATTGCCGAGCCATCGGGCGCCCAGGCGGGCGAGGAAACGTCGGTGGTGCCATGGGTCAGCTGCACCGGCTTGCCGCCCTTGAGGTCGATCAGCAGCAGTTGCGCGGTCCGCGCGTCGATCCAGCCGCGCTCGTCCTCGCGGAAAGCGAAGCGGTCGATCACGATCGGTGGCTTGCTGCGCAGCGCCGTCTTGCCCTTGCCCGATTGCGGCTGCGGCGGCCCGCCGAGTTCGGCCACCACCACTGCGCGTTTGCCATCGGGCGCCAGCGCGAAATCGCTGATCCCGCCGCCGATCCGCGTCACCTGCCGCGCCCCGCCGCCCCGCAGCGGCATGACCCACAGCTGGGTTTCTTGATCCTTGGCCTTGTCGCTGAGGAAGTAAAGCAGCTTGCCATCGGGGGAGGGCACCGGCTGCCATTCGCTGACCGCCGGAGTGCGGGTCAGTTGGCGAGGCGCGCCGCCATCCCATGACACAGACCACAGATCCGAAACCTCGGCATCGAGCGCGGCGTTGCGGGTGGTCAGGGTATAGACCAGCGCCGCTCCGTCCGGTGTGAACACCGGCTCGGAAATATCGGCCAGCCGGTCGAAGTCAGCGACCGTCAGAGGCAATGGCGGGGAAGACGCGCCGAGCAGCAGCGCGGTAACGGCTGCGGACAGCACGGGCCGGATCAAGACTGCCCCTGTGCCTCCTTGCGCACCATCCAGGCCACCCCGAGCGCGGCGACCGCGCCGATCGCGCTGGCCCAGCCGGGAATGGGCTGGCCAGCAACCACCACCGAAAATCCGGTGACCAGCCGCAGCAGGTGAGCCAGCCCGGCCAGAGTCAGGATTGCGACGGCGATTGTGGTGTAAGGTTTCATCGGCCGGACCTCCCCTTGTCCGCTGACTGCAGACGCGAGACTAGGCCCGCCGAGGGCCGACGGCAAGCAGTGTTACAGGCAAGCCTCGAGATAGGCCTGATCGAACCCGAACATCCGGGCCTTTTCCAGCGTGTAGGGGCGCAGGCCCGAGGCGCGGAATTCGCCGATGATCTTGCCGTCCTCAGCCTCGTCGAGGTACTCGAATTTGAACAGTTCTTGCGTCACGATGACATCGCCTTCCATCCCGATCACTTCGGTGATCCCGGTGGTGCGGCGCGAACCGTCGCGCAGGCGCTTGACCTGGACGATCAGGTCGACCGATTCGGCGATCTGGCGGCTGATCGCTTCCTTGGGGATCTTGATGTCGCCCATCAGGATCATGTTTTCCATACGGCCCAGGCACTCGCGCGCCGAGTTGGCGTGGAGCGTGCACATCGAGCCATCGTGGCCGGTGTTCATCGCCGCGAGC
>JANOGS010000314.1:0-32327 GCA_031414115.1 Novosphingobium sp.
TTTGTAATCAGGGGGCCAGGGGTTCGAATCCTCTAGCCGGCACCACTTATGAATGGCTTGGCGGATAATCAAATGGATCGGGCAGGGATGCCCTAGCATAGCCCGGCCAAGGCCATGATCGCAACAAAACTTCCGATTGTAACGGATTTCGGCTCAGCTAAATGATGGCAGGGGCTGTGAATGAATCGACCTGATCAACAGAAGGCGAACCGACAGGATCAGCCTGCATTCTATGCTGCGTTGTTCGGCGATTTCCAACTCAGAACTGCCGACGGTGCAGGGATTGTGATTTCCAATCGCCGTGCGCGCGCCCTGCTGGGTCTGCTCTGCCTTGAGCCCGACCAGCCGCTTACCCGCGAACAGATCGCCGCATTGCTGTGGTCCGGGCGCTTCAAGGCACAGGCCAAGGCCAGCCTGCGGCAATGCCTGCTGGAACTGGGCAAGGCGCTCGAACCGCATGAGCTTCCGCTTCTGATCGTCACGCGCGAACGGATCGGGATCAACCCGGCGTTGATCCACACCGATCTGGCCGAACTTCAGCAAGCGCTGGGATGCGGCGATCATGACGGAGCCATCCAATCGCTAACGGCGATCGGCTCCAAGCCGCTGCTTGACGATCTGACCTTTGGCGATGCCCTGGTTTCCTGGCTGGCAATCCGGCGCGAGCAGATCGCGCTGCGGCTGGAAGGCGCAGTGACGCAGGCTTTGTCCGAGCTGGCAGACGGCAACCACACGGCACAGCGCCAGCGTCTGCTTGCAGCCTGGGCTTCGCGGGGTTTGCCGCTGAGCCGCCCGGCAGAGCCGATGCCAGCCGAGCGCAAAAGCCGGATCGCCGTGCTGCCGTTCAAGGCGCTGGGCGGCCAGGATGGTTCCGATTACTTCGCCGACGGCATGGTTGACGAGCTGATCACCGCGCTGGGCCAGGTGCCGCAATTGCGGGTCGCCGGGCGGACATCCTCGTTTCATTTCCGCAACAGCGAACTGGCATCATCTGCGCTCGCCGAAGCATTGCGGGTCGCCCACCTGATCGAAGGCTCGGTCCAGCGGCAGGGCGAACAGGTCCGCATTCACGTGCATCTTATCGATGGCGCGAGCGGCTTCGAAAGCTGGGGTCAGCGTTACGACGGCACGCTCGACCACATCTTCGAGCTTCAGGAAACCGTGGCGCGAGCGGTGACAACGGCGATTGGCAATGCGCTTGGCATTGCGTTGCAGCAACCCAAAACCCAGGGAGTGACACACAGCAAAAGGGCCTATGACCTGTATCTTCAGGGGCGGGCGCTCAATGCCCGCCTGTTTGGTGACGGTGTCCTCGCGCGCGCCGCTGAATTGGTTGAGGAAGCGGTCTCGCTTGACCCCCATTTTGCCGACGCGTGGGTTTTGTTGGGCGATATTCATCAACGCATGGGGATTTACCTTGTCGAAACCGACCTGACCGAAGCGTCGGCCATCATGGCCGATTGCGTGCGCAAGGCTTTGGCGATCAAACCCAATTTGGGGCACGCTTATGGTTTGCTGGCCTTGCACGAGTTTACCCGGAACAATATTGTCGGGTCGCTTGATCTGGCGTTCAAGGGCTATGAGGTTGAGCCCAATAATCCGGCGGTTTCGGTTCGAATCGGCGGGCTTTTACTGTTTTGCGGCCTGACCCGGCAAGGCATGCACTATCTCGACAAGGCCATCGATCAAGATCCAGCCGATGGCCGGCATTATATGGTACGCTCCGCAGGCCAGCTCAACCTGGGCAATATCGACGCAGCTATCGCCGACGCACAGCGCTGCGTGGATCTGGGCTTTCCATCCATCTGGCTGGGCGTTGCCCATGCCGCAGCGGGAAACCACGATGTCGCCGTCGACCACTACCAGCAAAGCCGGTTGATGCTGAACAACAGCGTCCCGCCGCCAAGCGGGACAACGCCAATGTCGCCTGAAATGATGGATGCCTATTGGCTGGTGGCAGCCAAGGGTGTGTGCAGCGGTGTGCCTGAAGACCGGGAGACTTATTGTCGCACGCTCGATTTTCTGCACGCGACGATGGTGGAAAAGGAACATCTGGCGATTACCGCCCCTGCCGTGTTCATGGGCTATGCCGATTTACTGTTCAAAACCATCGGCACGCGCATCACTCTCCAGAATGTTGCCTGCTTGATGTCGATCTGGGCCGATATCGACCCTATCCGGCAGATCTGGCAGCACCCCGAATTCATCCCCTTCGCCCAGCGCATTGGCATGGCCGCCGCCTGGGACAAATATGGCTGGCCCGATCTGCTGCCGCCGCCAAGCAACCGGGGCGGGACGCGAACTGACGTCTGATTGACGCTTTATTGACGCCGCGGCGGATTGACGGCTGACGTAACGTAACCGCATCATCACATCCAAGGATCGCAGACATTTCGACGCTTTGCGGTGAGCCGGAAAATCCCGGTTCAGCCAGCGGGAAAGCCGTGTCTGCAGGTGGGGAAACGAAATGACCGGAGCGACAGCCAGTAAGGGCGCCATCGGCCGCAGCTTCAGAAGACTTCAGGAAACTTCAGCAAGCGCCAAGGACCGCGCCCGGAAATTCTGGCAGCGCTGCTTACCAAGGGCTTGGCAGGGAATTCCAGGATGAGCCCGCAATGACGCATCGGGCGCAGCGCGACGTTTTTGCGGGCGGGTCGGCGAATAGCTGCTGCGCCAGTTGGGATGCGGGCGCCAGGCAAAGCAATTGCTGGCTTCACGGTGAAGCCGCATAGAATGGGAGAAGTGCCTTGAATCCAATGAAAACGCTGCTCGCCGGAGCCGGACTGATGTTCGCCACCGCCACCTTCCTGCCTGTCGAGGCACAGGCGCAAGACTCAAGCTACAAGTCCGGCACCGTCTGGGAAGTCGGCCGGATCAACGTGCTGCCCGGCCAGTTCGAAAACTACATGGATTGGCTCGCCGGCCAGTGGAAGAAGGTCAACGAAATGGGCAAGGCCGAAGGCATTGTCGCGGAATATCACGTGCTGGGCAGCACCCACCCGCGTGAAGGCGAACCCGATCTGATCCTGATTATCGAGTACAAGGATTTCCAGACCACCGCGCAGCAGGAAGCCTTCAACAAGAAGGTCAACGCCATGCTGGCTCAGGACGATCGCAAGGCCGCCGCCGCCAATGGCGAGCGCGCCAAGATGCGCGAAAATCTGGGCTCGGTTCAATATCAGGAATTGGTCCTGAAGTAAGCGACCCGCTTCAGGATCATGGCGGGCGGTGGCAGTCCCTGCCGCCCGCCACACTTTTTACGCACCGCTATCCTCCCGGGAGGCGTTCATGGCCGCCATCGACGATGTCGCGCGCGATTTCACCGCCTTGCTGCGCGCCGGGCAGTTCGAGGCCGCTGGAGAGCAGTTCTGGGCCGATAACGTGACAAGCGCCGAGCCGGCCGATCTGTCCGGCAGGGTTCCAGCCTTTGTTTCTGGCATCGAAGCCGCACGCAACAAGATCAAGGCCCGCTATGGCGCGGGCCGGATCGACGATCTGGGCATCGACGGCCCGTTCATCACCGGCGACCAGTTCGCGCTGTTTCTCGACATGCTGGTGATCGACCCCGCCAGCGGCAAGGCCCAGCCCTTCACCGAAATCGCCGTGTTCACCGTCCGCGATGGGCGGATCATCGAGGAACGCTTTTTCTATGACTGATGGCGCGTCGATCTTGGCTCCAATTGCGCGACCCGCACCGCTGGCGCTGAGCGAGCATCGCAACCTGCGGCTTGTGACGCTGTTCCTGCTCTATGTCGCGCAAGGCTTGCCGTTTGGGCTGATCGATTTCGGGCTGCCCGCATGGCTTGCGCAAAGCGGTGCGTCGGCGGCGGCCATCGGCAGCGTGCTGGCGATGATCATCCTGCCCTGGACCTTCAAGCTGGCTTACGGCTTCATCATGGATCGCTACGCCTTTCTGGCGATGGGGCGCAGGCGGCCGTGGATCATCGTCGGCCAGTTCGGTCTGGTAGCGGCGCTTGTGGTCATGGCGATTGCGAACCCCGGCGTGGAGCAAATTGGCCTGATCGCTGGCCTTGCCTTTGCCATGGGCCTGGCTTCCGCCTTCCAGGATGTTGCAGTCGATGGGCTGGCGGTGGACATCTTGCCCGCCGATGAAATCGAGCGGGTCAATGGCTATATGTTCGGCGGTCAGGCGATCGGCATCGCCGTCGGCGCGGCGCTCAGCGGATACCTCATCGCCTATCACGGCCTGTCTGCAGCCGCCCTGGCGCTGGCCGCGATAGTTGCCGCAGTCCTCCTGCTTGTTATCATGGTGCGCGAACGGCCCGGTGAACGCCTGCTGCCCTGGACCAAGGGCGGCGCGTCGCAACGCAACCTCGATCTCCATCTGGGTGCCTTCTGGCCGATCATCCGGAACCTGTTTGCAGCAATGTCCACTCGGCGGACGCTGATCCTTGTCCCGGCATTTCTGGCGGCTTCGGCATCCTGGGGGATCTTTCTGGGACTGGCCCCGCTGTTTGCCACCAATATCCTTGGTTGGGAGAAGGCGACTTACAGCGGCTGGGCTGGTCAGGCCAATCTGGTTGCAGGTCTTGTCTGCGTGCTCTTGTTCGGCGCGGCAGCCAGTCATTGGGGGGCGCGGCGTCTGTTCATTGGCTGCGCGCTGGTGACCGCTGCCTGTGCTGCGGCGATGGCAGTGCTGCAGAACCATTGGGCAAACCCTGCCCTCTTGATCGGCGCAATATTCCTCTTCACCTCTTTAACCTTCCTGAGAAGTGTCACGGGGAGTTCGCTGGCGATGCGGATCTGCACGCCAGCAGTCGCCGCAACGCAATTCGCGGTGTTCATGGCAATCCTCAATGTCGGGCGGGCGATAGCCTCCGCCTTGCTCGGCTGGCTCGATAGCCTGGGCGGCATGCCGTCGATGTTCACCGCGATGGCAGTGCTCAGCCTCGCCACTGCCGCCTTTGCCTTTGCCGCCAAGGTAGGGCGTTGAGATGGCCGCGGCCTTCTACAGCCTCACCAATCTCGGGATGATGCCCGCAGGAGGGACGGCGTCCAACCTGCCCCCGGTGCTGACTGCGGTGGCGATTGCAGCCGCGTTTGTGTTCGGTATTCTGCTCAACTTCGGGGTCGGCAACTACGCCCCGACGCTAGCCTTGCTCAGCCTGATGGGTCTGGATCCGCGCTATTGCTTTCCGATCATGGCCAGCAGCATCGGATTTGCGGGTGTGGCCGTCGCCACGCGCCACGTGTTGACCGGGATGCTCGATCTCAGGATCGTGCTGGGGATCGCGATCGGAGGCATTCCGGCAGTTCTGATCGCGGCCTTTCTGGTGAAATCGATGGCGCTCGAAACGCTGCGCTGGCTGGTTACGCTGGTCGTCCTCCATACCACCATCGTCATGTTGAGATCGGCCGCAACAGAGCGGCGCCGGCCGACGCCAGCGGAACCGGTTGCGAGCGCCCTGACTTGAAAGACCGGGCACTGCCGGTACTGACCAGATCGAAAAAGTCTGTTGGCGAAAAGTCTCCAAAATGTAACATATGACGCCCATTCGCCGCTCTCGGAGGCCAATCAGGAACTTAGATGCGCAGTGATGAAGCTCACGGCGAGCCGACGCGATCGCGGCCGCAGGCGCCGGTCGAGCGTTTTTTCAATCGCGAATTGAGCTGGTTGACCTTCAATCAGCGCGTGCTGGCCGAAGGCTGCAATCCCGATTATCCGCTGCTCGAACGGCTGCGCTTCCTGTCGATCTCGGGCAGCAACCTTGACGAATTCATGATGGTCCGCGTTGCCGGCCTGGCCGGACAGGTCCGCCGCCAGATTGAAGAAATCTCGATCGACGGGCTGACGCCTTCGCAGCAACTGACCGCGATCCGCGATGCGGTGAGCGAACTGGAAATTGCCCAGCAGGAAGTCTGGCGCGAATTGCGCGAACAGCTCGCTGCGGCCGGCATCGCGCTCGCCGATGGACAAAAGCTTGACCGCGACCCAGCCCGCTGGCTGCGCGACTACTTCCTTACCCATCTGGTTCCGGTGATTACTCCGCAGGCGATCGACCCGGCTCACCCCTTCCCGTTCATTGCCAACATGGGCATGGGCATCCTGTTCCCGCTGGTGCGCAGCGCCGATGGCGAGGCGGTGATGGAAATGATCCTGATCCCGCAAGCGATCCCTCGCTTCATTCGCCTGCCTGGTGAGAGCGCGGTATTCATCAGTGTCGAGGATCTGATCTGCCGTCATGCCGCGCTGCTGTTTCCGGGTTACCGGATCCTCGGCCACGGCGTGTTCCGGGTGCTGCGCGACAGCGACATCGAGATCGAGGAAGACGCCGAGGATCTGGTCCGCCACTTCCGCAGCGCGATCCAGCGCCGCCGCCGCGGCTCGGTGATCCTGCTTCAGTTGCAGGGTGATTTCGATCGATCGGCCGAGCTTTTGCTGCGCGAGCAGCTCCGGCTCGATCACGCCATGGTGATGAAAACTGGCGGGATGATCGGCTTCGCCGGACTGTCCGCGCTGTGCGATGAGGAGCGCCCTGACCTCAAGTTCGAACCCTACAGCCCGCGCTACCCCGAACGGATCCTTGAGCACGATGGCGATTGCTTTGCCGCAATCAGCGAAAAAGACATCGTCATCCAGCACCCCTATGAAAGCTTCGAGGTGGTGGTCGATTTCCTGCGCCAGGCGGCTGCGGATCCTGACGTGGTGGCAATCAAGCAGACGCTCTATCGCGCTGGCAAGCAATCGGCGGTAATCGCCGCGCTGATCGCTGCGGCCGAGGCTGGCAAATCGGTGACCGCGGTGGTCGAACTCAAAGCCCGCTTCGACGAGGAACAGAACCTGCTTTGGGCCAACCAGCTCGAACGCGCCGGGGTCCAGGTGATCTACGGCTTCGTCGAGTGGAAGACCCACGCCAAGGTCTCGATGGTGGTGCGCCGCGAAGGCGACGGATACCGCACCTATTGCCACTTCGGCACCGGCAACTACCACCCGGTCACCGCCCGGATCTATACCGATCTCAGCTACTTCACCGCTGATCCCCGGGCTGGGCGGGATGCCGGCAGGCTGTTCAACTTCGTCACCGGCTATGTCGAACCGGCCCGCACCGAACTGGTGGCGATCGCGCCGCTCAGCATGCGAGATCGGCTTTACGATCTGATCGACCGCGAGATCGAGAATGTTGGCAAGGGCAAGCCTGCGGCGATCTGGGCCAAGCTCAACTCGCTTACCGATTCGCGGCTGATCAACCGGCTCTATGCGGCGAGTGAAGCCGGGGTCCAGATCTCACTGGTGATCCGCGGGATTTGCTGCCTGCGTCCCGGTGTGCCTGGCCTCTCAGAGAACATCACGGTCAAGTCGATCATCGGCCGCTTCCTGGAACACAGCCGGATCTGGGCTTTCGCCTGCGGCTCGGCGCTACCCAGTTCGCGGGCCAAGGTTTTCATCTCCTCTGCCGACGCGATGACCCGCAATTTTGACCGGCGGGTCGAGCTGCTGGTCCCGATTAGCAACCGCACCGTCCACGATCAGGTGCTGGACCAGGTGATGCTCGCCAATCTGCTCGACACCGAACAGAGCTGGCTGCTCGGTCCCGACGGCAGCTATCGCCGCATCGGCAAGACCGACAAGCCGTTCAACCTGCACCGCTATTTCATGACCAACCCGTCGCTATCGGGCCGCGGCGCGGCACTCGCTAGCGGACGCAAGGTGCCCAAGCTGGCGCTGCGCAGGGGTGCGGTCTAACCCAGCAAGCTGCGCGATTCGGCGATCGCGGCAATTCCGCGCTTGCCTTCGATGCGGTCGAGCTGGACGACGATGTCGATCACCGAGGCGGCGTATTCCATCGTTTCCGCCCGGGTCAGGCCGATCCCGGTCTGCATCGCCATCAGCGCGATCTGCTCAAGCGCGCCGCGCGGACTGTTGGCGTGGACGGTGGAGAACGAGCCGGGGTGCCCGGTGTTGATCGCGCGCAGAAAGCTGACGGTTTCGGTTCCGCGCAGCTCGCCCAGCACGATCCGGTCCGGGCGCAGCCGCAACGCCGCCTGAAGCAGTTCGTTGGCGCCCACTTTCGCCTCGCCCAGTTCACCCTTGACCGCGATCAGCCCGACCCCGTTGGCGCCGGGCAGACGCAGCTCGGCGGTGTCTTCGACCAGCACCACACGCTCGTGCAACGGAATTTCGCGAAGCATGGCATTGAGGAATGTGGTCTTGCCGGTTGAGGTGCCACCCGAGATCAGGATCGTCCGCCGCCGCTGCACCGCATCGCGCAGGAAGGCGATCGGCTCAGCCACCGGATCGGGCGCGGTCACCGCTGGCGGCGCAACGATCGGGCCGCGATCGTAGGCATCAAGCGGCAGATCGAGCAGGCGGTGGCGACGGATTGCCAGCGCCCAGTGGCGCCGCGTTGCCGGCGGACCGACCATCTGCACCCGGGCGCCGTCGGGCAGGGTCGCAGCGAGCAGCGGATGCTCACGGTTGATCCCCTGGTGGCTAATCCGGGCGATCTGCTCGGCCAGGCGCTGGAGCAACTGATCGTCAAGTTCGGGCAGAGCGATGCGCTGCATGCCCTGCTGGTCGGCATCTTCAATCCACAGCTCGCCCGGGCGGTTGACCAGGAGCTCGGTCACCGTTTCGCGTTCAAGCCAGCGCCGCAGGGGGGCGAGGTAGGCATCAAGGTAGACCGAGCGCGGCGCTGCGAGCGGCGGCCCTTCGCCCTCGCCCGGTTCAACCGCGTGCAAGGTTGCGCTCACTGACTGCTGACCCGCGAGAAATCGAGGTCTCGCGCGGTGAACACCCGGATTGGCTCGCCCTGGCGGACCCGCACGGTCGGCCCGATCGCACCGCCCTGTCCGACAGCCGCAGCCGCCGCCGACTGGCCGCTACCCGCCACCACAACGCCAGTGTTGCCGCCCAGCGCCGAAAGCCCGCCGACCACCGAAAGCAGCATGGCCGAGCCGAACCGCTCGAAGAAGTGCGTATCGACCTTGCCGGCCAGTCCGGTTTCGCCCGAGAAGGCGATCGCCGGAGAGGCGATGTTGACTGAGACGCCGTCTGGCCGGATCAGCCGGGTCCAGATCACATAGGCGCGCTTTTGCCCGGCCTGCAGCCCGCTCTTGTACTGCCCGATCAGCCGCGACGAGCGCGGCACCAGCACCCGGGTGCCATCGAACGAGCGAACATCGGCAGATACCACCGCGCGAACATAACCGGGCACATCGGTATCGATCGCGGTTTCCAGCACGGCGGGAATCAGCGTGCCCTGGGTGACGGTGGTCTTGGGATCGACGCTGGCCATTGCGGTTGCGGCCGCACCGCCGACCCCGCCAAGCCGCGCGGCAAAATCATCGTTGGCGCCGCCGCCCTGGGCAGGACCGGCCGACACAGCTGAAGGCACCAGGGGCAACGGCAGGGCGCTGGCATCGAACACCACGGTGGGCGAGGCATAGGGGTTGCTTGCCGGCGCCAGCGCGGTTTGCGGCGGCGCAGCCAGCACCGACTGCTGCGGCGGCGCGGGCTGCACCGCGCCGGGCGCCGGAGTGACGGCTTGCGGCGGGACTGCGGGGGCGGTCTCAACCGGCGCCACCGGTGGCGCCGCAACCTGCGGCGCCGGCGCAGTAGCCTGCCGAACGGTGCGTGCGGTGTCCATTGACCACAGCGTCACCGCGCCAAGTGTGCCGACAATCGCAATCCCCGCCGCCAGGCCCAACCCTTCGGAACGCGGCTTGCGCTGGGTGACGGCGGGCAGGACATTGCGGGTGGCAAGGTCGATGATCTCGGCGCCCTGACCCTCGCGCGGGTCCTGGCCGACTGCGGGCGCGATCCGTTCAGGAATGCGGCTCTGGCGCATCGCTTATTTCCCTCTGCTGAGTTCGGTGGTGCTGGCAACCGGCGCCAGCGCGGGTATCGAAGGCGGCGGCGCAACCGGGCGGGCCGGTCCGCGAAATTCAAGCTGGGCACTGTTCTTGCCGGCACGCAGCTGGATCATTGCGGGCACGCCCTCGATGACGATAACCTCACCGCGCACCGCATAGTTGACCGGACCTTCGGTGCCCTTTTCGTCGCGGATCAGGATCGCCGGCAGCGAGACCCCCTGCGACCAGCTAAGGTAGGTTGCCGTGCCATCGTCATAGACCTGCGCGGGCAGGAGCTTGACATCGCCGCGTTTCACCCAGGCGAAGTTGAGCTGGGCCGGATCAAGCACCTTCTCACCCTCGGCCAGGCGGGTCTCTTCCTCGTTCAGCGCCGGGGCGGCGGCCTTCTGGGTCTCCGACTTGGGCTGGTCAGGATAGGTGAAGCGCAGCAGGTAGACCGGTTTGCCGGCAGGCGCCGCAACCAGATCGAAGAAATAGGTGTGCCGGTCGGTCACCACGGTCATGTTGGTCCGCGCACGGGCCGCCAGCGGTTTCACGAACAGCAGGTTGGCGCGCTTGTTGGGAGTGATCTGCCAGCTCGACGAATCGCCGACTGCAACGTTTTCGATATGCTCGTCCTCGGCAAAGGCGATCGAAGCCTGGACCCCGGCCTGACCATCGAGTTGGATGACCTCGTCGGCATTGTACTGGCGCGAAACCAGGCGGCGGTCGGCAGCCTGCAGCGGCATGGCCAGGGCCAGCACGGTGCCGGCCAGAATCAGCTTGCGGATCATCGGATCATTCCCTGTGCGGGGTTGGTTTTGGAACGGAAGCGGCTGCCGACGCCGCGGGCGCGCTGGCCCTGGCGCGGCGGCAGGCCCGGCTGGGCAGGATTGGTCTGAGCGATGACCGTGCGACTGGTCCGGGTTGAAACTCCCGAGACGCCGGACGCCGGCGACGACGAATCATTTGCGGCAACCATGGCTGGAACCAGCCCGGCGGTCCGCCGCGGGGCCGGCGCGGCAGCTGGTTCAAGCGGGGCAACCTGCGCTGCGGGGGCAAGCGCCTGATCGCCGGCGGCGGTCCGCGCATCACCGCGCTGTTCACTCGGCGTGGCCAGGCCAAACACTGACCAGCCCGCAACCATCGCCCCGATCACCCTGAGCACCATCGCCATCAGCGCGACATGCACCGCCGCAATCAGGAACAGCGCCATCGCGGCGCGTCCGTCGATCGTTTCACCGCTGCGCAGACCCGCGACTACCGGGACCAGCAGTTCGAGCATCAGCCCGCCACCCAGCACCACGAACAGCGGGGTAATCGCGGTCAGCACCACCCCGCGCAGCCATCCGGCAGTGAGGCCGCGAGTGCCCGAAAACAGCCCCAGCACCACGAAAATCGGTCCAAGTGCAAGCAGCACCGCCAGCGCGATCCGCGCCGTCACCAGCACGCCGACCGTGCCGAGCAGCAGCAATAGCGCGCCCAGCCACATCAGGTTGACCGGGGTGAAGCTGCCCGAAGCGGCACCCTGCGCGGCCCCGGCCTGCCCGCCGCCGGCCGTCTCGGCAACTTCAGCAATGGCGGCAAAGATCAGGTCGATGCGGTCGGCGAAAAGCTGGGTGGAAGAACCCTTGGCGCCCATCAGCACCCCGGCGATCTGGTCTGGCGCGCCCACTGCGAGGTTCCAGACCACGCCCTGATAGGCAACCCAGCTGGTCGCGAAAGTCAGCACCAGTCCCAGCGTGATCATCCGCGGGGTCAGCGCCGAAATGCCGATCCGGCTGCGTCCAGTCAGCAGCGAGATCGCGAAGAAGGCGATGTACAGCGTCAGCAGGATGGTCAGCGCCGGAACCAGCGCGCCTTCTCCGCCGAACAGCCGCCCGAAGGCGCTCGCCGCAGCCTCGTTGGCGAGGCAATCGACCGCGCGCAGCGCCGGGGCGACCCCGGCCGAGGCCTGGGCAGCAAGGGCCTCGCAGACGCTCATTCGGCGGCCTCGGTCCATAGCGGATTGTCAGCGTCCGGCTCGCCCGGCCACAGTTCGCCGGTCAGCGCCGGATACCAGACCGAAGGGGCGTCGCCGAACTCGGCGCGCAGCGCATCGAGCCGGCGCACGGTGCTTTCGCGGCCTGAGAGCACGGCCAGAACCTCGGGCATGCCCGACAGGTCGAGCCGCACCACCACCGAGGCATCGGGCTGGCGAACCAGGAAGCAACGGCTGTGTGCGGGCAAGGTGCGGATCAGTTCGAGTTCGTGATCGGTCAGGCCGAAGCCGTCGCAATAGTCCTCGGCGCGGGCGCGGGCATTGGGCATGAACAGCATCGTCGCGGTCTGCTCGACCAGCGCGGTCGCGATCCGGCTGTCGAGCGCGTCGCGCGCCGACTGGGTGGCGAAGCCAACCAGGGCATTGCGCTTGCGCAGGGTCTTGAGCCAGTCGCGGATCCGCGCGGCGAAAACCTCGTCGTCGAGCGCTTTCCAGCCCTCGTCGATCAGGATCATGGTCGGCGTTCCGTCTAGCCGCTCCTCGATCCGGTGGAACAGGTACATCATCGCCGGGGTGCGCAGCCGCGGGCTTTCCAGCAGCGCGGTCATGTCGAAACCGAGCGTGCGGGCGGAGAGGTCAAGCCGGTCCTCGGCATTGTCGAACAACCAGCCATTTTCACCGTTGCCGATCCAGGCGTCGAGCCGGCTGGCGAGATCGCCCGGCTGCGGGCGGCGGCTGCCTGCAAGCAATTCGCGGAAATGGCCGAGGCGGCGCAGCGACGCGTCGTTGGCATAGGCGGCATCGACCGCGGCGGCGACAATGCTCTCCTCCTCTGGCCCCTTGGCGGCGAGCAGCACCCCCAGCCAGTCGCGCAGAAAGGCGCGGTTGATCGGGCTGTCGGGCAGTGCAAGCGGGTTGAAGCCAGTGGGGTGGCCGGCGGCGATCCGGCTGTAAGTGCCGCCGATCCCGCGCACGAACACTTCAGCGCCGCGGTCCTTGTCGAACAGGATGGTGCGGGGGCTGAACTTCTGCGCCTGGGCGGCGAGGAAGTTCATCACCACGGTCTTGCCCGAGCCCGAGGGACCGATCACGCTGAAGTTGCCGAGATCACCATGGTGGAAGTTGAAGAAGAACGGGGTGCTGCTGGTGGTCTGCAGCAAGGCCACCGCCTCACCCCAGTGGTTGCCGCTGGCCTGGCCGAGGGCAAAGCCGTGGAGAGCACCGAAACAGGCCATGTTGGCGCTGGAGATCAGCGCGCGGCGCACGATCAGCTCCTCGTTGCCGGGGAACTGGCCCCAGAACGCCGGCTCAAGGTTGACGTCCTCGCGCACTGCCACCGCGCCAGCATCGGCCAGCGCGGCGGCGCAGGCGGCGCAAGCCTCGTCAAGCTGACCCAGCTGCTCCGAGCGGACCAGCACCGACAGGTGATGATCGCCGAACCCGACCGCGCCGACGCCCAGTGCATCGCGCGCCGACTGCATTTCGCGGCGTTCCGCCATCGCCTCCTCGTCGGCCGAGCGCAGGCGGCGGATCGCAAGATCGATCCGCTCGCGCGCGACCTGGCGGTCAGCCGGCGCATAGGTCTCGGTCAGCACCAGTTCCAGCGGCAACCGCAGCAAGGCGTCGGTCAGGCCGGGGCCGGTGCTGTCGGGATAGTCCTTCAGGCTGACCAGCGCGGCAAAGCTGCTGGTGCTCGCGCCGCGCAGTTCGAGCGCGTCAAGCCCGACGTTGAGCCGCTTGTAAGGCAGCATCTGGCCAAGGTCGGCATCGTCCGAAGGGCGGCGCACCGGCCGCATCTCGCCATTGTAGAGCGCCGAGAGCAGCTCGAGCGCTTCCGAACAGGGGCCTGACTGGCCTTCATAGTCGCCCAGCAACCGCGCGCCGTAGGCCTGGAGCGAGGCAATCATCGCCGATCCGGCGGCGCGCAGCGCGCGCAGCTCTGCGGGGTCGGCTTCGGGTCGTTCGCCGCCGCTCTGCTTGACCATCCGCGACAGCCGTTCAGCCCATCCGGCCTTGCCGCGCGCCGGGCGGCGCACCAGGGTGACGAACTGATCGTTGACGTAAAGCGACCCGCCCGCCAGCCGCTCGCGCCAGCGGGCATCGATATGCGCGGCGAGTGGATCGTCGAACACCGCCTCCAGCGCGACATCGACCTTGCGGCGAATGACGTGGTGATAGAGCACGAAACGGGCGTCGAGCGCCGAGCGTAGCAGCACTTCGCGGGTCGCGGTGTGGGCGTTGAGTTCCTCGGTGTCGGCGGTCTCGAAACTGATTCCCGGGACCAGCAGCGCAAGCATCAGCGAACCATCGCGCAGTTGCACGACATTCTCGTCAACGAAGCCGAGATAAGGCAGCCGGTCGCCGGCCTTCGCTTCCTTCTTGGCCCAGAGCGCCGCGCCGCTGAACATACCCATGCTTGCGCCCTCCTCAGGCGGAATAGCTGTTGCAGCCCCATCGCTGCCAGTTGCGCACCCTGGGGCAGCGCGAGACCTTGGTGATCCACAGGTCGAACACGCGCGGTTCGCGAAGGCAGGCGAGATAACCGATGGTGTGGATCAGCAGCGCCACCGGCAGCGCCAGAAAGCTCTTGGTGATCAAGAAGATCTCGGTGGTTAGCGCGGCATTGATGATGAAAAAGCTGTAGGTCACGCCCGCGAACATCTGCGGGCGGGTCAACGCACGGTGGACCGGGAAGCGGGCGAGCTGCATCAGCCGACTGCCGCAGCGGTCTGGATGCCGCTTACGATCGCGCCCGCGCCGAACAGGATGAAGGTGCCGATGATCACGGTTGCGCCGAAGCGCCAGTTCATCCGCCCCGTCAGCATCATGAAGCCAACCGCGGCCACCGCCATCACTGCCACCGCGGTCGCGACATTGCCGAGCAGCGTGCCCTGCAGCCAGCCCAACGCCGCGACGATCGGGCCGGAGCC
The DNA here is from genome assembly GCA_031414115.1 of Novosphingobium sp. Classification (GTDB taxonomy): domain Bacteria; phylum Pseudomonadota; class Alphaproteobacteria; order Sphingomonadales; family Sphingomonadaceae; genus Novosphingobium. The sequence continues at coordinate 14,725 of JANOGS010000314.1, forward strand.
CGCCGGATCAGCGGTCTGGGCCAGGGCGGCCTGGGGAATGGCGGCAAGCACTGCAGCGGGCAGCAAAAGGCGCGTGATGCGCATCAAGTTCATCTCCGGACTGGTTGCGACAGCCGCGCCATGATCGTCGCGACATAGTTCTGGGTTTCACGGATATTGGGCACTCCGCCCGCCCGCGCGACCCGCGCAGGGCCGGCATTGTAGGCGGCCAGTGCCTTTTCAACATTGCCATCGAATGTATCGAGCTGCTGGCGCAGGTAACGCACCCCGCCTTCAAGATTGGCAAGCGGGTCATCGGGATTGACCCCCAGCTCGCGCGCCGTACCGGGCATCAATTGCGCCAGGCCGCGCGCGCCAACCGGCGAACGGGCATTGGTTTGCCAGCGGCTTTCCTGCCAGACCATCGCTTCGATTAACTGGGGGCTGACGTCATACTTGGCGGCCAGATGAGCCACCTTCGCACGCCATTGCTGCGGGCCGGCGCTGTCCGGCGCCTGGGTGAGCGGAGTTGCCAGTGCTTGCCCGGTCGGCAGCGCGGCGATCGGCTCGATGCCAGGTCCGCCAGCGATCCACGCGGCTCCGCCCTGCCCGATCTCGAGCACATCGGCGCGGGCAGCTGCGGGCACAGCAACGCCGCCAGCAGTCAACACTGCCAGCACCAGCGAATCGAACATGGCATTCCGACTCATCCATCAGCCTCCGCGCAGCCGTGATGCCTCTGTCTTGTGACAGCAACGTGACGACTACCGTGCAAACCATTGCGCGGACTCAGCTATGGATAAAGCATCCGGGGGCTGGGCGAAAGCCCGCAGGCACGGCGAGCGCGGTGGGGCCAGCTATTTAAGCGCGAGTGTCCCGCCCTTGAGCTGCATGGTCAGTGCCAGACGGGCAGCGTTGCGCGAATCCATCCAGCGGCCATCGGCCAGTTGCAGATCATAGCGATTCTGGCTGGTCGCAGCCGCCCGGAAAAAGTCGCGCGCCTCATCGGCGCGGCCAAGCCGGGCATGCGCCGTCCCGAGGTTGATCAGCGCGGCAGGATCGTCGGATCCGATTCTGGGGTTGGCGCGAATGCGGGCAATCGCCTGCTCTGCCTGGCCCCTGGCCAGTTCCTCGTAAGCGACATCGACATAGTCCGCAGCCGGGCCAGCCGGCGTGGTTGGTGCGACCACATGGGCCAGTACGGCAGAAGCGATCAGGGCGGCAAAAGCCATGGCAGTCCTCTCAATTTCTGTTTTTCTTGGGCAGACAATAACCCGCTTGGCGAGTCGCTGCAAAAAAAGACAGCAATTGTCATAAAACTGCAACATTAATGATTCTGAATCGGTCAATCTCGAGTCGCGACCCGAAATAATGTCATAAATGTCACATCTTAGTCGCATTAATCGACATTTTTCAGTCATAGTTACGCAAACAAACTGTCACTTGCCTCCCTTAAATGTGTCGTGTCGCGACGGGTCGCCCGAATCGCGTCGCTCGATCATTCTCGACCTTTGAGGGGAAATCATTGTGAAGAACATCTCTGGCCTGCTCCTTGTTGGCTGCAGCGCGCTGGCGCTCGCCGGTTGCGGACCGAGCGACATTGCTTCGCCCGGCGACGGCGTGATCGTCCCGGCGCCGACGCCGACGCCCACACCGACCCCGACGCCCACCCCGACCCCGACCGGCACCCCCGCCGCCAGCTGCGGAAATGCCGCGCTGACCGATCGCGGCGTCATCGGCAACTTCCGCAATTGCGAGCTGCCCAACCAGATCAATGCCGATCTCGCGCTCGCCAAGCAGCCGGGCGTGATCTATTCGCTCTCCGGCCGCGTCAATGTCGGCACCGACCAGGGCGGCGCCAGCACCAGCAACAATGTCACGCTGACCATCGATCCGGGCGTGGTCGTGTTCGCCTCGAACGGCCTCGATTACCTGGTCGTCAACCGCGGCAACCGGATCAACGCGGTCGGAACCGCCACCAACCCGATCGTCTTCACGTCGCGCCAGAACGTGCTGGGCACCGCGGATGACGACAGTTCGGGCCAATGGGGCGGCGTCGTGCTGCTCGGCCGCGCGCCGATCAGCGACTGTATCACCAACCCCGACACGGACGGCGGCCTCGCCACCTGCGAACGCATCCTTGAAGGCACGTCCGACGTCCGCTTCGGCGGGGCGAATGCCGCGACGACCGAGAGCAGCGGGACCATGCGCTACGTCCAGATCCGTTATTCCGGGTTCGAGCTGGCACCGGGCAACGAGCTTCAGGGGCTGACCCTGGGCGGAACCGGCTCGGGCACCAATATCAGCTTCATCCAGGTCCACAACAGCTCGGATGACGGCATCGAAGTGTTCGGCGGCCGCACCAACATGAAGAATCTGGTCGTAACCGGAGCCGAGGACGACAGTTTTGATACGGACGTGGGCTACAAGGCATTCGTCCAGTTCCTGATCGCCGTCCAGCGCAGCAACGTTGGCGATCGTCTGCTCGAAATCGACTCGAACAATTCCGCGTTCGATCGCACTCCGCGCCAGAACGTCCGCCTCGCCAATTTCACGCTAATCGGCAATGGCGTCAACACCCGCGCGGTAACGATGCACGGCGGCGCCGACTACAGCTTCCTCAACGGGGTTATCACCGGCAAGCCGAACTGCTTCGATATCGATCAAGCTGCGACGGTCCAGACAACCGGCACCGATGAGGCCGGCCCGCCGGTGTTCCAGTCGATGTTCCTGTCATGCGCGGCGCCGTTCGAGAACGACAGCGACGTCACCGCAGCGGATATCCAGACGCTGTTCAACGGCGGCACCAACAACACTGCGACCGGCACTTCAACGCTGTCGGGTCTGTTCACCAACGGCACCAATGAAGCCGCAGTTGCCCCGTTCAGCCTGACCGGGCTGAGCAGCTTCTTCACCAACACCACCTACATCGGCGCCGTGCGGGACGCTTCCGACATCTGGTACCGTGGCTGGACCTGCAACGCGGGCTACGCGAACTTCGGCAGCCCCGCCAGCTGCTCGGCCCTTCCGAACTAGAAATGATCGAGTATCGGGGAGGCCGGAAATCCGGTCTCCCCAGTCGTACGACTTGAATGGGGATATTCGATGGCAAACCGCCTTTCGCTTGGAGCGATTTTACTTCTCTCCACGGCGCTGACTACACCGGCCCTGGCCCAGCAGGCCGAGCCGCCGGCTGCCGAAGCCGCACCGCCAGCCTCAGACCCGGCCGCCGAGGCCCCGCAAGCCGCTGAAGCCCCGCAAGAGGAGGTCGATGTTTCGGGAAGCGGTACCGATCTTGGCAACGAGATCGTCGTTACCGGCCGTTTCATTCCCAATCCGGTGCGGGCAACGCCCGAAGTCATCACCGTTCTATCCTCTGCCGAAATCGCCCGCGCGGGCGATGGCGATGTTGCCGGCGCGCTGACCCGCGTCACCGGCCTCAGTGTCGTCGGCAGCGGCTTTGTCTATGTTCGCGGACTTGGCGATCGTTACTCGCTGGCTCTGCTCAACGGCTCGCCGCTGCCTTCGCCGGAACCGCTCAAGCGCGTTGTTCCGCTCGACATTTTCCCCACCAACATTCTCGCCAGCGTTGTCGTCCAGAAGAGCTTCTCGCCGAATTTCCCGGGCGAGTTCGGCGGCGGGGTGATCAACCTGACCACCAAGGCGATCCCCGAAGAAGACTTCTTCGAAGTTGGCGCATCGATTTCGGGCGATACCGAAACCACCGGCTACTTCGGCTATACCCATTTCGGTGACAGGTCCGACTGGACCGGCTTCGAAGGCGGTGCGCGGTCGATTCCGGCCCCGTTGAAGGCAGCGTTGGGCAGCGGCAGCCTGATCGCACCCGGCGCGGCGTTCTCCAATGACGCGCTCGAAACGATCGGCATCAGCCTGACCAATTCGGCAACTTCGGTCGTCCAGCGGACCAAGAACATCCGGCCCAATTTCTCCGGCGACCTCAGCTGGGGCAACTCCTTTGAGGCGGGCGACACGCGGCTGGGCGTCATCGCGACGCTGAGCTATTCGAACTCATGGCGCACGCGCGATGCGATCCAGCAGTTCTCGGCGGGAACCGTGCTTACCCCCGACGTCAATTTCAGATCGGTTCGCTCTGACAACCAGATCCTGCTCAACGGCATGCTGGCGCTTGGCGCCGAGTTCGGTGATCACAAGGTCCGGCTGACCAACCTGATCATCCGCGACACGCTCAAGCTGTCGCGGCTGTCGCGCGGAACCGACGTGATCGCCAGCTCGGCTGATCAGGAGATCCTCAAGCAGGAGACTGCCTGGTACGAACGCCAGCTGATCAACAGCCAGTTCGTCGGTGAATTCGAATTCGGCGACCTCGACCTCGACATTCGCGCGTCTTACGCCAATTCCAAGCGCGATGCCCCTTACGAGCGCAGCTTCAGCTATGCGTTCAACGACACCGTTCAAAACTTCACCAACGATCTGCGCTCGGTCAACCAGAGCGCGCGGATCTCGTTCAGTGACCTTGAGGAGAACGTCTATTCAGGCGCGATCGACCTGGCTTACAAGCTGCCGACCGCGATCCCGCTTTCGGTATCGGCTGGCTATGCCTATACTGACACGCAGCGCACCTCGAGCAGGCGCGACTTCCGCTTTCTGCCGGATGGCACGCTGAACCTGGCGGTGGCGCAGCAGCGGCCGGACTTCCTGCTGTCTGACTTCAATATCCAGACCTACAACATCTTCATCACCGAAACTTCCGGCCAGTCGGGCGCCGCCGCCTTCGACGCCGGCCTGAAGGTCCACGCCGGTTATCTGCAGGCCGAGGCGGAAGTGGTCGATTCGGTCCGGATCTCGGCTGGTGTGCGCTATGAGGATGGCAAGCAGTTCGTCGCCCCGATCAACCTGTTCAACAGCTCTGACCTGACCTTCCTGACACCAACCCGGATCGCCAATTCCTATTGGCTGCCGGCAGCGACGGTGACCTGGAATTTCAAGGAAGACATGCAGCTGCGCGCTCACGCCTCGAAGACCGTGGCGCGGCCGCAGTTCCGCGAACTGGCGCGTCAGGTTTACCAGGATACCGACGCGGATCGCCAGTTCTTCGGCAATCCGTTCCTCAAGGACAGCAAACTGTTCAACGCCGAGGCGCGTTACGAATGGTATTATGCACGCGGTCAGCGGCTGACCGCCGCCGCGTTCTACAAGAAAATCGACAACCCGATCGAGGTCTTCGCCTTCATTCCATCAGGTTCGCTGGTTGCCAGCTTTGCCAACGCGCCTTCGGCGAAGCTCTATGGCTTCGAAATGGATGCGGTGAAGCACTTCCCCTTCGATGGTACTGAAGGTTTCCTCAGCACCCGCCAGATCGTGGTTGCCGCCAACTATACCTATTCGAAGTCCAAAATCACGGTTGGCCCCGGCGACACGATCATTCTGCCATTCGGCGCAACCGGCGAAGTCCGCGCTGCCAGCGATTTCTTCAGCAACGGCGCGCCTTTGACCGGGCAGTCCGATCATCTCGTCAACCTGCAAGTCGGTCTCGAAGATACTGAAGGGCTGTCGCAACAGACCTTGCTGTTGACCTATGCCAGCGAACGCGTGACCAATCGCGGCGCCCAGGGCCAGCCCGACATTATGGAAAGGCCGGGCTTGCGCCTCGATTTCGTCGCCCGTCAGGCCGTTTCGCTGTTCGGCAAGGAGGTCAATTTCAAGTTCGAAGCGCGCAACATCCTGGGAACCGACTACAAGGAATTCCAGAACGACGGCACCAACCAGATCGACATCAACAGCTATGCCCTGGGCACCAGCCTGTCGTTGGGGGCAAGCGTCAAATTCTGACCGCGCAAGCGATGCGATCAGGCCCGGCTTCCCTTGAGGGAAGCCGGGCCTGATCAACATCAGGGCTTGTCGAGAACGTAGCCGAGCGAGCGGACCGTGCGCAGCGGCGCTCCGGCGCCGGCGGCGCGCAGCGCCCGGCGCAGGCGGCCAACCCAGACATCGACTGTGCGCTCATCGACCGGGGGATCCTGCTTGCCCAGCGCCGCAATCAGCTGGGCGCGGGTGAAGACCCGGCGTGGGTGCTCGACGAAAAAGCGCAGCAGACGAAACTCGTTGGGCATCAGCACCACCGGGGTGCCGCGCCAGCTGGCCTGGAAGGCAGCGAGATCGATCGTCAGGTCACCCAATGACAACGAACGCAGCGCGCCGCCGTCATAATCGTTCTGGACCACCGACAGCACCCGATCGAGCACCGTGGTGCGATTGACCGGCCCGACCAGATAGTCGTCCGCCCCGGCGCGCAGCGCGCGGCGACGGGCCTCGAAATCGTCTTCTTCGAGCACCATGGTGATGTGTGCCTGCGCGGTCAGCGGCGCGCAGCGCAGCTGGCGGCAGATCTCAAGCCCTGAAATATCGGGCAAAACCCAATCGGCGAAGGCCCAGATCGTCCCTTCCAGCAGTGGCAATTCGCTGGGCTTGGTCCAGCGATGAAAGCTGACCAGCAAGTCGTCATGTTCGAACACGGCCATGCCGCCGGGAAGCTCGCTGGTAACGAGTATGTTGACGTGACGCATTGTGAGTCCCTGTCTTGCGCTCACTTCCTGGCGCCATCTTGTGACGTCAACGTGACGATTCAGTGACGGGAGATGGAACGCCGTTTCTACCGGCAATTGCATCCTTCCCGCAAGCCACTACCTAGGGGCTCCGGGACCGGACGTCCGGATTGCAAGGGATGACAATGATCGACCGCCGCCAGCTCCTGAAAACCGCTTCGCTTGGCGCCGGCGGAGCCGCACTGGGCAGCGCGATGCCCAGCTGGGCGAGCGGGAAGCATGGCGGGGCCTTGGCGCGCAAGGGCAGTGACGTTCTTTCAGGCGAGCAGCTGACCATGACGGTCCGCGATGCTGCCTACACCAGCGGCAAGCGTCACGGACCCGCGGTAAGCGTCAACGGGACGATCCCTGGGCCTTTGTTGCGGCTTCGGGAAGGCCAGCTGCTGACGGTCGATCTGGTCAACGCCAGTTCGGAAGATACTTCGATCCATTGGCATGGACTGCTGGTTCCGTTCCTGATGGACGGAGTGCCTGGGGTGACGCAGTTGCCGGTGCGGCCCGGCGAGCGGTTCCGTTACCAGTTCCCGGTCCGTCAGGCCGGGACCTATTGGTGGCACGCCCACACCATGCAGGAACCGATGGGGCACTATGGTCCGATCATCATCGACCCAGCCGGGCACGATCATCACGGACACGCGGAGCGCGACTATGTGGTGATGCTCAGCGACTGGTCACCGCTCCATCCGCACGTGATCATGAAGCGCCTCAAAGTGGGTCACGAGCCGTTCAACTATGCCAAGACCGCTCTCAACGACACCTATCCGCTTGGCGCCGAGGAGCGACGAATGTGGGCGCGGATGCGGATGGCGCCAAGCGATATCGCCGACGTCACCGGCTCAACCTATACCTACCTGCTCAACGGCCATGGCCCCGGCGACGGACTTGAATTCGCCTTCACCCCCGGCGAGCGGGTCCGGCTGCGGTTTATCAACGGTTCGGCGATGACCTTCTTCAACCTCCGCATCCCTGGCCTGGCGATGCGGGTGATCGCCGCTGACGGGCAGAACGTGGCGCCGGTTGAGGTCGACGAATTCCAGATCGGCAATGCCGAGACCTATGACGTGATCATCGAACCCAAGGGCGCCGAAGCCTTCGCGATCGTGGCCGAGGCGATGGACCGTTCGGGCATGGGTCTGGCCATGCTGACCAGCCGTCCGGGAGCGCGCGCCGCGGTGCCGGCGCTGCGCGAGGTTCCGCTGCTGACCATGGCCGACATGGGGATGGACCATTCCGCCCATGCCGGGCACGGTGGCGGGGCGATGAAAATGCGCGACACCGCGCGGCTGCCATATAGCGTCAAGACCGGACCGGGGCTGGACATGGTATCGGCCAATCCGGTCGACCGCATGGGCGATCCTGGGATCGGGCTTGGCGATGCCGGTCACCGGGTGTTGACCTACAAACAGTTGATCGCCACCAGTCCAAACCCGGACGCCGGGCGGCCCAGCCGCTCGCTGCAGATCCACCTTACTGGCAACATGCGCCGCTATATGTGGTCGTTCGATGGCCGCAAGTTCTCCGCCGTGACCGACCATCCGATTCGCTTTGCGCTGAACGAGCGGGTCCGGGTCAAGCTGGTCAACGACACGATGATGGCGCACCCGATCCACTTGCACGGCCATTTCTTCGAACTGGTCAACGGCGCCCCCGATGGCCTGCAACCGCGCAAACACACGATGATCGTCCAGCCCGGCGGCAGCGCCCAGTTTGACTTCACCGCCGACGCGCCTGGCGACTGGGCGTTCCACTGCCACCTGATCTACCACATGCATGCCGGGATGATGCAGGTGGTGACGGTGCGGCCGTTGCCGGAGGACGGCGCGTGAGGCGATGGTTGGGGCTGCTGCAGCCGCTGCTGTTGCTGGCCCAGCCGGCGCTGGCGCAGCACGATCACCACGCCGGGCACCAGAGCGAGGCACCGCTGCCTGCTCCGCCGCCATCCGAGCCCGATCATTCGACAATGGATCACAGTCAGCACGGCAGCCAAACCGCTCCATCCGCAGCCGCGGCGATCCCCGAGGCCCCGCCCCCGCCTGAGGCTTTTTCCGGCCCGCTGCACGCCGCCGACGCCGCGATCGGCAACGAAGCCATGACCGCGGCGCGCAAGGCCAGCGCCCGCGAAATGGGGGGCATGGGCCTGTCCTGGTTCCAGGCCGACCGGCTCGAATATCGCACCCGCGAAGGCAAGGACGGCTACCTGTGGGACCTCCAGGGCTTCACTGGCGGCGATATCGACAAGCTGTGGCTCAAAAGCGAAGGCGAAGGGACTTTCGGCGAGAAACCCGAAAGCGCCGAGGTGCAAGCGCTGTGGAGCCACGCGGTCGACCCATGGTGGGATCTCCAGCTCGGTTTGCGCCACGACTTTGCCGGTCCCGACCGCAGCCATGCGGTGATCGGGGTGCAGGGCCTCGCCCCCTATGAGTTCGAGATCGACGCCGCGCTGTTCCTTTCGGACAAGGGCGAGGTTACCGCGCGGATCGAGGTCGAACTCGACCAGCGGATCACCCAGCGCCTGATCCTCCAGCCGCGCGGTGAACTGAACTTGTCAGCGCAGGATGTGCCGGAACTGGGGATCGGCGCCGGGCTTGACCAGGCCGAACTGGGGCTCCGGCTGCGCTATGAAGTCAGCCGCCAGTTCGCACCCTACCTGGGCGTCGAGTACGAACGCAAGTTCGGCCAGAGTGGGCGCTATGCCAGGGCGGCAGGCGAAAATGCCGGCGTCACCAGCGTGGTCGCTGGCGTGCGGTTGTGGTTTTGAGGCTGCGGATCACGGCGGGCCATAACCTCCCCCGCCCGGCGTAGTGATGACCATGACATCGCCGGGCTTAACCTCCACCGAGGCGGTCGAATCGAGAACCTCAACCTCGCCTGAGGTTCGCTCAACCCGGGTTTCGCCGAGGGCCCCGGGCGCACCTCCGGCCAGACCAAAGGGGGCTACGCGGCGGCGGTTGGCGAGGATTCCGGCCGCCATCGGCTCGCGAAAACGGATCCGGCGGACTGCACCGTCGCCGCCTTGCGAGCGCCCCGCCCCGCCCGAATCGCGGCGGATCGCGAAGCTCTCGACCAGTACCGGGAAGCGGCTCTCGAGCACTTCGGGGTCGGTCAGGCGAGAGTTGGTCATGTGGGTCTGGACCGCCGCCGCCCCGGCGAACCCCCGGCCCCGCGCCCGAGCCGCCGGCGACGGTTTCGTAGTACTGGTAGCGGTCATTGCCGAAGGTGAAGTTGTTCATCGTCCCCTGCGCGGCGGCCATGGCTCCAAAGGCGCCGAACAGCGCATCGGTGACAACCTGGCTGGTCTCGACATTGCCGGCGACCACTGCGGCGGGATAGGCCGGGCGGAGCATCGATCCTTCCGGGACCAGGACCGTGACCGGGGCCAGGCAGCCTTCGTTCATCGGGATCGGATCGTCGATCATCGTCCGCAGCACGTACATTACGGCAGCGCGGACCACGCTGAAAGGGGCGTTGAAGTTGTCGGGGCGCTGGGCGCTGGTTCCGGCAAAGTCGATGGTGACATGGCCGGCGGGATGGTCGATCCGGACCGCGACCTTGACCAGAGCGCCGTTGTCCATCTCGTAGGCGAATTCCCCGTCATGCAACCGTCCGATCAGTCGTCGCACCGCTTCCTCGGCATTGGCGCGGACGTGGTCCATGTAAGCGGTCACGACCGCGCGGCCATGTTCGGCGCAGGCCGCCTCAAGCCCGGCAGCGCCGCGCGCACGCGGCGAGCTGGCGGATCGCGGCCACCGCCGCATCTTCGCCGCGCAAGGGATGCTCAGAGAGCAGCTTGGCGGTGAGTATCCGCCCATCCGGTGCGCGCGCGACGACGTCGGCAAAGGTCCCGCCGCGATCGATCCAGAACTGCCAGTGCGGCGCGTTCAATGCCCGCGCCGCTTCAGTTGGCGTCGACCGGCGTCACCACGATCACGACCCGGCGGTTCTGCTGCCGGCCCTCGTCATCGTCATTGCTCGCAACTGGCTGGGTCTCACCCAGGCCGACCGCTCGGACTTCGGGCTCGGCCATCCCGGTGCCGACGATCTGCGCCTTGACCGCAGCAGCACGGCGTTCCGAGAGCGCCTGGTTGTAATCGTCGCTGCCGGTCGAATCGGTATGTCCCTCCACCCCGGCGCCGTGAATCCCGACCCCAAGCAGCACCTTGGTGAGTCGGCCGAGAATCCCCACCGCCTCGCCCGAAAGATCGGACTTGTCGACTTCAAACAACACCCGGTCATCGAGCCCGAGTTCGTAGTTCTCCTCAACCGGCTTGAACCCCTCGGTGGTCAGTGCGGCGACCTGCTGCTCTGAAAAGCCCAGTTTCTGCGGCACGGTCTGGCAGGCAGCCAGAACTGCAATCAGACCAACCAGCAACAGTTTACGCATCGCGCTCTCCTTCGGCATCCTCGGTATGGAGCCGCTTCTTGTGCTTGTACATCTCGGCATCGGCACGGCGCAACAGGTCCTGCGGCGAATGCCCGTCGTCGGGATAGATCGCCACCCCGACGCTCAAAGTCGATGTGGCGAACAGTCCGCTGGGCAAGCGGAACGGCTGCTCCATCGCCAGACGGATCCGCGCCAGCACGGCTTCGACATGGGCTGGATCATCGTATGGCGCCAGCAGCACCGCAAACTCGTCGCCGCCGAGGCGGAAAGCGCGGTCGACCGGACGGATCGAATTGCGCAACCCCTCGGCCACCGCGATCAGCGCCGCGTCGCCCGAGGCATGGCCGTGGCGATCATTGGTCGCTTTGAAATCATCGACATCAAGAAACAGCACGGCAAAGTTCTCTCCGCCGTTCTGTGAGGCTGCGATCGCTTCGCCCAGACCTTGCTCGAACAGCATGCGGTTGCCCAGGCCGGTGAGGCCATCAAGCGTGGCGCGGCGGGCAAGCTCGGCATTCTCCGAAGTCAGTCCGGCGTGCCAGCCCTGCAGCTCGGCCAGCAACGCGTTGAAGTCTTGCCCGAAGCGGTCAATCTCGGCGATGCCGGAGGACGGCACCCGCTTTTCAAAGGCCCGGTCGCGGCGCACCGCATGGGCAATCTCGGCGACATGATCGAGCGGATCGATCAGGTCGCGCTGCAGCCGCCGGGCGAGGATCCGGGTCGCAAACACCGTCAGGATGATGCACGACAGCGCGATTATCGCCCCCGACAGGGCGTAGCGCAGGATATTGGTCGAGTTGCCGCTGACCCGCACTTCGGCGATTCTGGCGCCGTCGCGTTCGATCCGGTAAACTGTCGGGCGCGGCCAGAACACCCGGTCGGCAGCGCGGGCTAGCCACGCATTGAAACCGGCCTGAGGTGGATCCCAGTCGGCCAGGAGCTCGCCCGCAGCGCTGCGCACTTCAACCCGGCCGACCCCGGCAACCGCCACCACCGGCACCATCGCCTCGCGGATCGCCTGGCGGTCGTCGAACACCACCGCCGGTTCGACCGAATAGCCCACCGTCCGCGCGATCAGCTCCAGATTGCGGTGGGCGTGGTTGCGGATCACGATCACCCCGCTGACCACCATGCTGGCGGCAGCGAGCGAGACCGCGAACAGGATCAGCCGCAAGTGGACCCGGGCCAGCAGCTGACGCAGATTGGGCAGAGGCGGCGTGGCAGCAGACCCCATGCTCAGCGTCCCCCCTGCGAGACGCGCAGCACACGCGGATCGACCCTGAGGCCCGAGCGCGAGACCGCATCGATGTTGAGCCGGAATGACAGCCCCTTGGCCGGATAGATCAGACAGAACATTGCCTCGCTGCGGCACTCGGGATCGGCCTCGGCCACGGTCATCACCCCGCGCCCGCGCACTGCGGCGGTTAGCTGGCGCTGCCCGGCAAGCGGCACTCGGCCGATATAGACCACATCACACCCGGCGAGCGCGGCAGGGTTGGCCGCCACGGCACGCCGGCTTAGCATGCGGCCGTCGCCCAGGCGTACAGCGTCAAGCTGACCGGCATGGCTGGCCGGTCCGACTATGCAAAGCTCGACCGGGCTCGGCGGTTGCGGCCAGCGGGTATATTCGACCAGGCTGCGGACCGTGCGGACCACCGCCCCGGCATAGGGGCTGGCCTCGGTGCCGGGATTGCCCAGCGCTGCGCTTGTCGCGATCATTGACGCGGCGCAGGCGAGCAGGACAAGGCGGACACGGTTTCGCATGATCGTTGCGAACAGCTCATAGCGCAGCAAGCCGCTGCCGAGAACCGCCAAGTGTCTGGCACTGCACGAAGTCCCGTGCTGGGGCGGTTGGGGCTGGGCCGTTCCCATGCCGCGCGGCGATTGCATTCCGCCTGCGCTCGGCTAGACCTTGGCCGGGGAGCAGGGAGAGGAATCAACGATGCGCAAATCGGTGCTGGTGGCGGGGCTTGGCGTGCTGGCCCTGGGCGCAGTGATCGCGCTGCGAACCGCAACTTTCGCCCCGGCCAATGTGGCCGACGGATCGGGGATCACGGTCGCCGCAGCGCCGCCGGTCGATATCCAGACCGCGGCCGCGCACCTCAGCGCGGCGATCCGTTTCCAGACTGTGTCGAACCAGGATACGGCTCAGAACCAAACCGCGGAGTGGGACAAGCTGCGGGCATGGCTCGCCGCGACCTACCCAAAGACACACGCAGCCATGACCAAGCGACTGGTTGGCCAGACACTGCTTTATTCGTGGCCGGGCAGCGATCCCGCGGCACAGCCGATCATCCTGATGGCCCACCAGGACGTAGTTCCGGTCACCCCCGGCACCGAGCGGGACTGGAAATACCAGCCGTTCGCCGGAACCATCGCCGAAGGCGCGGTCTGGGGCCGCGGGGCGATCGATGACAAGGGCTCGCTGGTGGCGCTGTTCGAAGCGATGGAAGCACTCGCGGCGCAGGGGTTCCAGCCCAAGCGGACGGTCTATCTGGTCTCCGGCCACGATGAGGAAGTTGGCGGCACCGGCGCTGCGGCAGTCGCCAAGGTGCTGGCTGCCGAGAAGGTCAGGGCGCTGTTCACCATCGACGAAGGCGGAGTGATCACCACCGACACGCCGATAATCGATGCGCCGACAATGATGATCGGCGTCGCCGAGAAGGGCTATGCCACGCTGCAGGTAACGGCGCCTTCGGAAGGAGGCCACTCATCGGCGCCGCCCAAGGAGATCGGCTCGGTCAATCTCGCCAAAGCGGTGCTTGCGATCCACAAGGACCAGTTCCCGATCGAACTGCGCGGACCTGGGGCATCGATGCTTGAAGTACTGGCCGCCAAGGCCGGCGGCGTGCCGAAAATGGCGATCGCCAACCGCTGGCTGTTCACGCCGCAAATCAAGGCCCTGGTCACCAGCAGCCCGGCGGCGGAAGCGATGTTCCACACCACCATCGCCCCGACCATGCTGACCGGCTCGCCCAAGGAAAACGTCCTGCCGCAAAGCGCCACCGCGCTGATCAACTACCGTATCGCTCCGTGGGACAGCTCGGCCAAGGTGATCGATCGCGCCCGCGCGGCGGTCAAGGGCCTGCCAGTGACGGTCGCATGGACCGATCGCGCCCCGCGCGAGCCCACCCCGGTATCGTCGACCACGTCGCAAGGCTGGAAGCTGATCATTGCTGCGGCTCATGCTGACCGGCCAGGCATGATCTTTGCGCCCTATCTGGTGGTAGGAGGCACCGACAGCCGCAACATGTCCGCCGTCTCGGACGACGTCTATCGCTTCGCGCCAATCGAGCTCGACACCGAAGCGATCAAACTGCTCCACGGCACCAACGAGCATATCTCGATTCGGAACCTTGAAAATCAGATCCGCTTCTTCGCCCGCCTGATTGCGACAGCGGCGGGTTGAGCCTTGGAGAACCCGATGGATGATGCCACCTACCAACGCCTGCTGGCCCGGGCCGAGCGGACCCGGGATCTGCTCACGGTCGATCAATTCCTGCACCACTGGGCCACGGAAACACCCGACCGCATCGCTTTTGACGGCGATGACCTGACGCTGACCTTTGCCGGACTTGAGGAAGCCAGCGCCCGCGTTGCCGGCGCGCTGTTCGCCCTGGGGTTGGCAAAAGGCGATCGCATCGCCTGGCTGGGCAAGAACGCCGCAACCTATTTCGTGCTGCTGCTGGGGGCGGCGCGCGCCGGGATCGTCATGACCCCGATCGGCTGGCGGCTGGCCGAGCCCGAGATCGCCTATATCCTCGTCGATGCCGAGGCCAAGGTGCTGTTCCTGGGCGACGGCTTCGAAGCTGCAGCGGCAACGCTGGGCAAACGCCCGGGTCTGATCGCTTGCTACTCCGCCGAAGCAGCCCGCAAGCTGTTCCGCGAGGCACCGCGCGGCACCTTCGCACCGTCAGGTCCGGACGAAGCGGTGCTTCAGGCCTACACTTCGGGCACCACCGGCAAGCCCAAGGGCGTGGTGCTGTCAAACCGCAATTTTACCGGTCTGCGCCAGACGGGATTGGCCAAGCCGCATCCCTATACGCTGTTTGACGACGACGAATCGTACCTGATCGCGATGCCCG
The DNA here is from genome assembly GCA_031414115.1 of Novosphingobium sp. Classification (GTDB taxonomy): domain Bacteria; phylum Pseudomonadota; class Alphaproteobacteria; order Sphingomonadales; family Sphingomonadaceae; genus Novosphingobium. Next base: position 29,754 of record JANOGS010000314.1, read on the forward strand.
TCGCACATGTCGCCGGGACGGCACCGGGCTTTTTCTCGCTGGTCCAGGGCGTGCCGGGAATAGTCCTGACGGAATTCGAACCCGCGCGGGTCTTCGAGGCGATCGAGAACCGCGGGGTAACGCGCGCGGTATTAGTCCCCGCAGCGCTGCAGATGATGCTCAATCATGGCGATTGCGCCACGACCGATTTCAGTGGGTTGCGCTACATTCTCTATGGCGCCTCGCCGATCCCGCTCGAGCTGCTGCGCCAGTGTATTACGATGTTCAGGGCCGGGTTCATCCAGGTCTATGGCATGACCGAGACCACCGGTTCGGTCTGCGAGCTGTCGCCTGAGGACCATTCGGCCGAGGGAAATCCGCGCATGCGGTCGGCCGGAAAGCCGCTGCCTGGGGTCGAAATGATCATTCGCGGCGGCGACGGCAAGGCGATGGCAGTAGGCGAGATCGGCGAGATCGTCACCCGCTCGTCCAGCAACATGCTGGGCTACTGGAAACTGCCCGAGGCAACCGCCAGCACCATGGACGCGGACGGCTGGATCGCCACCGGCGACATCGGCTACATGGACGAAGACGGCTACGTCTATATCTACGACCGCGCCAAGGACATGATCATCACCGGCGGCGAGAATGTGTTTCCGGCCGAGGTTGAAAGCGCGATCTATGGCCACCCCGATGTGCTGGAAGTGGCGGTGATCGGGGTACCCGACGACAAGTGGGGCGAGGCGGTCAAGGCGATCTGCGTGCCGAAACCCGGCCAGAGCATCGATCCCGACAGCGTGATCAACTGGACGCGCGAACGCGTCGCCGGGTTCAAGGTCCCCAAGAGTGTCGATACGATCCCCGCGCTGCCCCGCAACCCCAGCGGCAAGATCCTGCGCCGCGAACTGCGCGAGCCCTATTGGGCCGGGCGCGAGCGGCAAGTGAACTGAGAGGTATTTCCAAGATGTCCGACCCCCTTCCGGGCGCCCAGGCGCATATCCAGGCCGCGCTGGAGCTCTGCGCGACAATCGACGATCTCCCCGCCGAAACCCCGCTGATCCCGATCAAGAAAGTTGGGGTGATCGGCGCCGGGACCATGGGCGGCGGTATTGCAATGAACTTCCTGACCGCCGGAATCCCGGTGACGATCGTCGAGCGCGAGCAGGAAGCGCTGACCCGCGGCGCCGGGGTGATGGCGCGCAACTACGAAGCCAGCGTCAAGCGCGGGCGGATCGAACCGGCGGTGGCCGAAGCGGCGATGGCCCGGCTGACTCCCAGCATGGAGTTCGCAGCACTGGCCGATTGCGATCTGGTGATCGAGGCGGTCTATGAGGCGATGGAGGTGAAGAAGGATGTCTTCGCCCGGCTCGATGCGGTGGTCAAACCGGGGGCGATCCTGGCCTCCAACACCAGCTACCTCGACGTCGACGAAATCGCACGCGCCACCAAGCGGCCCGAGGCGGTGCTGGGCATGCACTTCTTCTCACCCGCCAACATCATGAAATTGCTGGAAGTTGTCCGCGGCGCCATGACGGGTGCGAGCGAGCTGGCGACGGTGATGCGGCTCGCCGGCGCGATCCGCAAAGTGCCGGTGGTCTCGGGTGTGTGCCACGGCTTCATCGGCAACCGCATGCTCTCCAAGCGCCAGGAACAGGCCAATGCGCTGCTGATGGAAGGCGCTGCCTATTATGATATCGATCAGGTGCTGCTCGACTTCGGCTTCCCGATGGGGCCTTTCCAGATGGGCGACCTGGCAGGCCTCGACATCGGCTGGCACCGCGATCCCGCCAAGATTACCACGATCCGCGAAGCGCTGTGCGCGGCGGGGCGCTGGGGGCAGAAAACCGGCAAGGGGTTCTACGACTACGATGCGGACCGCAAACGCACGCCCTCGGACGAAGTGAAGGCGATCATTGGCACCTTCGCGAGCAAATCCGGCATCGCTCAGCGCGATGTCTCGAAACAGGAGATCTTCGAACGGCTGCTCTATCCGATGGTCTCGGAAGGGGCGCTGATCCTCGAGGAGGGCATGGCCCAGCGTGCCGGTGACATCGATCTGGTCTGGCTCAACGGTTACGGCTGGCCAGCGTGGACCGGCGGAATCATGCATTGGGCCGACCACGAAGGGCTGGACAAGATCGCCGTGCGTCTCAAGCGGCACGGTCTGGCAGTGTCGCCGCTGCTGGCAAATCTGGCGAGCGAGGGCGGGCGGTTCAGCGCAAGATGACGCTCGCCGCGCCTGCAAGTATTTCGAGACAGGCGATGGCAACAACGATGGATTGATCAAGATCACCTTGAATTAAATGGTTCTCAAGGCGACTTTTAATTTTGCGTGCAGCAGGAATTTTTGCTACCATGCTAATATAGAAGAGCTCAGCTGGACGCTAAGATGATGGATTGAGAGGAGGCAAGTTTATGGAACCTGCACAGATCGCATTATTGCTTGCTGCTGCCAGTGGTTGGGCGGGTGGAGCGCTCGTTGCTCGGGATCCAACCGACTATCCTCCCAAGGGACCTTGCCCCAAGTGCCCTCACCCTGGCGGTCTTGTCGTCGGAACGTTGCTTTGGCTGATTGCCGCGCCAGCGCTCGTAGCT
>JANOGS010000315.1:0-3377 GCA_031414115.1 Novosphingobium sp.
TTGCCACGCGGCATAGCTGAACGGCACCAGCGCCGAGACGATCAGGTAGACAGACAGGAACCACACCGGGATCAGCGCCAGGTGCGCCGCCAGCTTGACGATTTCGCGCTCCACTCCCAGCGCGGTCCCGGTCAGCGCGAAGCCCGTCCAGATCAGGAACAGCGGCAGCACCGGCCAGATCAGCCGCGCCAGCCGTCCGGCGTACCAGCCCGAAAAGGTGCCACTGTCGCGGCGGTTGGCTGCCCAGGAAACCCCGTTGGAAAAGCCGCCGACCAGGAAGAACAGCGGCATCACCTGAAAGAGCCAGGTCAGCCACTGGGTCCAGGGCAGGATCTCCAGCAGATGCCCGCCCACCACCGCGCCGTCGTCGAGATATGGCGCTGCGACCAGCCAATGTCCGCTGACCACCGCCAGGATCGACAAGGCGCGCAGGAAATCGACATAGCGGTTGCGTGTCGGCGGGGCTTGCTCGGCAAGTTTTCGGGCTTGGGACCACATGGAGTCCTGCCTAACCTAACCTATCGGCGACGTCACGCCGCCAGCTTGAACGGCTCGATCTCGCCCGCAAGGTACAGCTTCTTGGCCTTGGCCCGGCTCAGCTTGCCGCTGCTGGTGCGCGGCAGGGTGCGCGGCGGGACCAGTTCGACGATGCAGTTCATGCCGGTGATCGAGCGGACCTTGTCGCGGATCGTGTTGCGCAGCTCGATCCGGGCGGCGGGATCGGAAACCCGGCAGTGGACCAGCACCGCGGGGGCTTCTTCGCCATTGTCCGTCTCGACCGAGAAAGCGGCGATGTCGCCGTGGTTGAACCCGGGCAATTGCTCCACCGCCCATTCGATGTCCTGCGGCCAATGGTTCTTGCCGTTGATGATGATCATGTCCTTGGCGCGGCCAACGATGAACAGGTAACCATCGACCTGATAGCCCATGTCGCCAGTGTCGAGCCAGCCATCGACCAGGCATTCGGCAGTCGCTTCGGGGTCGCGGAAGTAAGAGTGCATCACGCTCGGGCCCTTGCACCAGACCTTGCCGATGTGGTGATCGGGCAGCGCCGTGCCGCTGGCGCCGCGGATCTCGACCACCATATCTTTGACCGGCTTGCCGCAGTTAACGATCGCGCGGTAGCGGGCCGGACGCGAAAGGTCGCGCGGGGTCCCGGAGAGGCGTTCTTCTTCGACCAGCTCGACCCGGATCCCTTCGCCCGCCGGCATGATGGTCACCGCCAAGGTGGCTTCGGCTAGTCCGTAGGAGGGAAGGAATGCGCTGGCCTTGAAGCCTGCTTCGGTGAAGGCATTGACGAAGCCCTGCATCACGTCAGGGCGGATCATATCGGCGCCGTTGCCGGCAATCCGCCAGCGCGACAGGTCGAAGCGCTCGGCGACGTGGCTCTGGCTGGAGATGCGGCGGGCGCAGATATCATAGCCGAAGGTTGGCGAATAGGAGATCGACTGGCCCGGATTGCGGCTGATCATGTCAAGCCAGGCGAGCGGGCGACGGGCGAAGTCCTCGGTCTTGAGGTAGTCGCCGGAGACCTGGTTGGCGATCAGCGCCAGGAAGCAGCCAACCAACCCCATATCGTGGTACCACGGCAGCCAGCTGATGCAGCGATCGGACTGGACCAGCTGCATGGCTTCGCCGTGCCCGGCGAGATTGTTGAGCAGCGAGGCATGGGTGACCGCGACCCCGTGGGGGAAGCGGGTCGAGCCGCTGGAGTATTGCAGATAGCAGATATCGTCCGGACTGGCCGCAGGCAGGTCGCATTCGGGCGCCGGGCTGGCGGCGAAGTCTTCCCAGGCGATCCCCTGGCAACCCTGGCGAGCGGCAGCAGCGCCGGCCATTTCGGCGATTTCGGCAGGGTAGAACAGTGTGCACGGGTCGCTGGAAGCAAGCTGCACTGCCAACTGGTCGATATAGCTGTCCTTGCCTCCGAAGCTGGTCGGCAGCGGCAGCGGCACCGGCCAGGCGCCAGCATAGACCGCACCGCAAAACAGTGCGGCGAACTCGGGCCTGGTTTCGGCGACCAGGGCCACCCGGTCGCCCGGCTTGACCCCTTGGGCGATCAGTCGCCGGGCCATGCCCAGGGCATCCTGGCGCAACTCGCTGAACGGATAGACGCGCTTCAGATTGCCTCGCGGATCGTGAAAATTGAATCCACGCTTGCCCGTGGCAGCATAGTCCAGCGCATCGCCAAATGTGGCAAAATCGGCCAGACGGCGCGGCAGTTCGTCCTCGTTGGGAGTCGGAACCAGGGCCGAAGTGTCACTCGTCACCAGCGTGGCGGTGTCGATCATACGCAAAACCCGTTTGTTTTTCAATGGATTGCGCCGAATTTCAGCATCAAACCACAATTGTCCACCAAAGCAAGATCCCTGCGCCTTGCTCCCCAGGGGCTCCCCATTTGCGGGATAGTGTGGCATGAATAAGGCCGATGGTAACCATTCGCCGCCCCCTGGATTCGGTTCGTCTGGAACAGCTGGCGCTGGCCTATGTCGCGCGCTTTGCCACCAGCGCGGCCAAGCTCGACGGCTACCTCAAGCGCAAGCTGCGCGAGCGCGGCTGGCTGGGCGAGGATGAGGCACCAGTGGCCGCGCTGGTCGCGAAGTTCGTCGCCGCGGGCTATATCGACGATGCGGCCTTCGCCCGCAGCCGCACCAGCGGACTGCTGCGGCGCGGCTATGGTCAGCGGCGGATCACCCAGGCGCTGGGCGCGGCGGGGATTGCCAGCGAAGTGCGCGAGGCGGCCCGGCCCGGCCCGGGCGAACAGCGCCGCGCCGCGCTGGCGATGGTCCGCAAGCGCGGGTTCGGTCCCTACGGCGCGGAACCGCTGGAGCGCGAGCGCCGCGAAAAGCAGATCGCGGCGCTGCTGCGCGCCGGACACCGGCTGGACAGCGCGCGCGATTTGGTCGATGCGCCCAGTATCGCGGCGGCCGAAGACTGGGCCGCCGGAGCGGATGAGGAGGCATGATGCGTCTGGTTCTTGCTGCGCTCGCACTGGCGCTTGCCGGTTGTTCGCCCGCGTCGACCGGCGTGGCGCAATCGGCGCAGGCCGCTGCAGCGATACGCCCGGTATCGGGGCTCGAAGTGATCCCGCTGACCGTGATCTCCGGCGGCAAGCGGCTGACCTTCAAGGTCGAGCTCGCCAAAGGCCCGATCGAGCAGGGCAAGGGCCTGATGTTCCGCACCGCGATGGGCGCGGATGAGGGCATGGTCTTCCCGCTGAACCCGCCGCGCCCAGCCGGTTTCTATATGCGCAACACGGTGATCCCGCTCGACATCATCTTTGTCGGCCCGGATGGGCGCATCCTCAACATTGCCGCCAATACAGTTCCTTATGATGAAACCTCGCTCAAATCGGCGGGGCCGGTCAAGGCGGTGCT
>JANOGS010000316.1:0-2688 GCA_031414115.1 Novosphingobium sp.
CGCAATCAGCGCGGCGTTGTCCGCGATCCGGGCATGCGGCGGGGTGACGGCCAGCGCGGCGAGGACCTGCGCCGGATCGTGGCCGTGGGCGATCCGCTCCTTGGCCTCGGCCAGCGCCTCGTGCGGCAGATAGTGGGTGGCGAGGCCCGTCCACAGACATTCCGCGCCATCGAGCCGCGCGCCGGTCAGTGCCAGGAACTGGCCCATCCGGCCGCGCAGGCGCGAGAGATGCCAGCCGCCGCCGACATCGGGGAACAGTCCGATCCCGGTCTCGGGCATGGCGAAGCGGGTGTTCTCGGTCGCAACGCGGAACTTCGCCGGCTGGCTGACGCCGACCCCGCCGCCCATGGTGATCCCGTCGATGAACGCGATCACCGGCTTGGGATAGGTCATCAGCAGGTGGTTGAGCTGGTATTCCTCATAGAAGAAGAGCCGTCCGGAAGCGCCGCCGTCGTTGAGCGCCGAATTGCGCAGGAAAGCGATGTCGCCCCCGGCGCAAAAGCCGCGGCCCTCGGCATGGTCGATGATCACCGCCTTGACCGTGTCGTCGTCGCGCCAGCCAAGCAGTGCCGCGGTCATGGCGTGGTCCATCGCCTGGGTCAGCGCGTGGAGCGCCTTGGGGCGATTGAGCGAAAGGAACCCGGCGGCGCCTTCGCGGCGGGTGAGAACTTCGTCGGTCATGCGGGCGGTCCTTCGAGACGGCTTCTGCCTTCGGCCTCAGCCTCCTCAGGACGAACGGACTTTCCCTCACCCCGATTGTGCTGAGGAGGGACAGAGCGAAGCGAAGGCCCGTCTCGAAGCATCATTGCCGCAGCAGGTCCCGGCCGACGATCATTCGCATCACCTGGTTGGTCCCCTCTAGGATCGAATGGACGCGCAGATCGCGCCAGAACCGTTCGATCGGATAGTCCTTGAGATAGCCATAACCACCGAACAGCTGCAACGCCTGGTTGACGATCTCACTGCCGCTGTCGGTGGCAAGCCGCTTGGCCATGGCCGAAAACCGGCTCTTGTCGGGCGCGCCGGCGCTGACCTTGCAGGCCGCCAGATAGAGCAGCGCCCGCGCCGCTTCGAGGTCGGTAGCCATGTCGGCGAGCATGAACTGGGTGTTCTGGAACTCGGCGATCGGCTGGCCGAACTGCTGGCGCTCCTTGGTGTAGCTGATCGCCTCGTCCAGACAGCGCTGCGCTCCGCCGAGCGAGCAGGCGCCGATGTTGAGCCGCCCGCCGTCGAGGCCGGCCATTGCGAAGCGGAAGCCCTCGCCCTCGGCGCCAACGCGGTTGGAGGCAGGCACCCGGCAGTCCTCGAATATGACTTGCGCGGTCGGGCTGGCGTTCCATCCCAGCTTCTTCTCGGGCGCGCCGAACGATAGGCCGGGGGTATCTTTCTCGACCACCAGGCAGGAGATGCCCTTGGCGCCGTTGTCCGAAGTGCGGACCATGCAAACGTAGATGTCGTTGTAGCCCGCGCCGCTGATGAACTGCTTGGTGCCGTTGAGCACATAGTGATCGCCGTCCAAGCGCGCGCTGGTTTTCAGCGCCGCCGCGTCCGAGCCAGAGCCCGGCTCGGTCAGGCAGTAACTCGCGATTGTTTCCATGCTGACCAGCCCCGGCAGAAACCGCGCCTTGAGCTCGGCCGAACCGAACTTGTCGATCATCCACGCCGCCATGTTGTGGATCGAGATGTACGATGAGGTCGCCGGACAGCCATAGGCCATCGCCTCCATGATCAGCGCCGCCTCCAGCCGCCCGAGCCCGATCCCGCCGTTCTCCTCGGAAACATAGATCGCCCCGAACCCGAGTTCGCCTGCGGCCTTCCACACCTCGACCGGATAGTGGTGCTCCTCGTCCCATTTCGCCGCATGGGGCGTGATCCGGTCGGCAGTAAACTTGCGCGCCATGTCCTGGATCGCGAGCTGGTCTTCGGTGAGGGCGAACTGGTCGGTCATATTTTTACGTTTCTAGCCCTTCAATTGCAATGATTTCCAATGGTCAAACCGTTGGTCGAGAACAAGCTTCAGGCGATCAAATGCATCCCATGTGTCCGGAACGCCGTACAAATCCTCACAGGCATCGAATACGGTTTCGTAGTCTGACAAGTAACTGTCTGGTTCCTCGCTTATGTTGCCGTCCACACCGTAGTAGGTGGTAGCAAATGCGTTGCCTTCTTTGTTGAGGTCCTCTTCGGTGAATTTTCCGTCGCAAGCGACCAAAAACCATGCGCCAGGTGTCATTTCGCGACGCTTCAAACTTGCAAGCATCTCTGGAATTTCATCGGAGTGTATGCTCCCTACCAGACCGCGAAGGATCGCCCAGCAAACAAACATCCCAATATGGGTACCCCCAGCACTGTCAGGCAGATGCTTCGGGAAGTCACCGCCATAGTGCCAAGACGCGTCGTCGTATTTCAACCAATCACCCCAACGCCAGGCTGGCGAACTGGTCGCCGCCAATTTGAAGCCGAGTGGTCAAGGTTCAGGACGCCAGCGCTGCCATCACTTCCTTGCCGAACAGCTCCTCGTCGCTCGGCAGCACCTTGGTCACGGCCAGCGGCTTGGAGACCCAGGTCTCGTTGATCAGGTCGCGCCACGAAATGTTGTTGTTCGTGCCGTTGCCGCCCCATGAGCCGCAGCCCAGCGAGAACGTCTGACGCATGCCGTTCCACAGGTTGCCGCTGTTCGAGGCGGCC
>JANOGS010000317.1:0-18416 GCA_031414115.1 Novosphingobium sp.
AAGCGGATCAGGTCGATGCCGTTGATCTTGATCCCGTCGATTTCGCTGACGAACTCGAGCAGCACGTTGTCGCCATCGGCGAATTCCCGGACGTATTGAAACGAGCCCGTGCCGAACACCGAGCCCGCCGCGCTGAGGTAGGCCATGACCTTGGTCTTGCCCTCCTGCGGAGTGTGCACCACCGGCGAGTGGAACACCGCATCGTCGGCGAGCAGGTCGGACAGTTTGGCCGGATCGGGGGCGGCGAAATAGGCGTGCCAACGGGCGAGATTGTCAGAACCGCTCATGCCAGGTGCTCCGTGAGGAAGGCTTCGGTGCGGCGATCCGCCAATTGCGCCCCGGCTTCGTCACGGCGCTGGCCCGTTTCGGCGGCGAAGCCGTGGTCGAGCCCCGCGTAGTCATGCAGCATCACCTTGGGGTGACCGTCCAGCCCGGCGTGGATCGCGTCCTGCTCCGCAGGGCCGACGAAGTGATCGGCGGTCGGGATGTGGAGCATCAGCGGATTGGCGATGGCGTGGCTCTCATTCAGCATCTGGTCGATCATCACCCCGTAATAGCCGACCGAGGCATCGATATCGGTGCGCGCTGCGGCCATATAGGCGAGCCGCCCGCCGAGGCAGTAACCCGTGCAGCCGACCCTGGCGACACCCTGGCTGCGCCGGATCCAGTGGATTGTGGCCTCGATATCATAGACCCCGTCGGTAGGATCGTATTGCTGGAAATAGCCGAACGCCTCCTGCAATTGCTCGGGCGCATCGGGATCAAGCTCGACCCCGGGGGCGAAGCGCCAGAAGATGTCGGGTGCCACCGCGAGGTAGCCTTTGTTCGCCCAGCCCTCGCACTTCTGGCGGATCCCCGGATTGACCCCGAAGATCTCTGGAATAACGATGATTGCGGCCTTGGGCTTGCCGGCCGGGCGGGCGACATAGGCGGGGATCGATTGGCTGCCATCGAGCGAGGGGATCTGGACCGTTTCCGCCATTGCTGATTCTCCGGGTGCTGGGGTTTCGTCAGCACACTAGGCACCGCGTGGACTTTGCCAAGGGCTTGTGTCAGTCTCGGAACCGAGGACGACTGGCCGGTCCGAGGAGAAGTACATGAAAGTCCACGTCGAGATCGACTGCACGCCCGAAGAGGCGCGCACTTTCCTGGGCCTGCCCGATGTCGGCAAGGCCAACGAGTTCTATGTCGAAGCGATCGGCAAGGCGATGAAGGGTGCGGCCAATGTCGAACAGCTTCAGGAGTTCGCCAAGAACCTGGCGCCAATGGGACAGGTCGGGATGAAACTGTTCCAGCAATTCGTTGAAGGCGGCGCTGCCTTTGCTGCGGCGGCGAGCAAGAAGAAGGGCAGTGGCGACTAGCCAGTTTTTCCGCGAAGGCACGGCGACGCGGAGAATAAGCGCTCCATTTGCCCGTCTCCGCGTCAAGCGCCTTGACCTGTGACTGACACCATCTTCGCCCTGTCGAGCGGCGCGCCGCCGGCCGCAATTGCGGTGGTCCGGATCTCGGGCCCATCAGCCGAGATGGCCCTGCTCGCGCTTTCCGGGCGCCGGTTGCCGCCGCTCAAGGCCATTGCAGCTAGTCTGCGCGACAAGCACGGCGCCTTGCTCGACCGGGCTTTGGCATTATGGTTGCCGGGCCCCCACACCGCGACCGGGGAGGATGTGGCCGAGCTGCATTGCCACGGCGGCCGGGCGGTCGTTGCCGCAGTCGAAGCCGCACTAGCCGCGCTTCCGGAGCTGCGCCGGGCTGAACCGGGGGAGTTTACCCGCCGCGCTTTCGCCCATGGCAAGATCGATCTTGCCGAGGCTGAAGGTCTGGCAGACCTGCTCAGTGCCGAAACCGAACTGCAACGGCAGGCAGCGATTGTCATGGCGGGCGGGTCCTTCAGCCGCGCGATCGAGGGCTGGCGTGAACGGTTGCTGGCGCTTTCCGCCGCAGTCGAAGCGGTGCTCGATTTTGCTGACGAGGATGATGTAGCGGCACTGCCAGCCGATTTCGTAACGCGGGTCGAAGGCCTCCAGGGCGAGATTGCCGGATGGCTCGCTCGCCCCCGCGCCGAGGCGCTGCGCGAAGGTTTCAAGGTGGTCATAGCTGGCCCGCCAAATGCAGGGAAAAGCACACTTTTCAATGCGTTGGTGGAAAGCGACGCAGCGATTACCGCCCCACTGGCGGGAACCACCCGCGACGTTCTGACCCATCCGGTGGCGCTCGCCGGAGTGCCGTTCCGGTTTGTCGATACCGCGGGTCTGCGCGAAAGTGCGGGCGACACGATCGAGGCGATCGGCATCGAGCGCGCCTACCTCGCCCTCGAAGGCGCCGATCTGGTGCTGTGGCTTGGCGGTCAGGACGATGGCCCGCCCCGGGCCTGGGAGATCGAGCCGCAGGCCGATGTTCCCGGTCATCCCGCCAAAACCACACCCCGTCACCGCCTCTCGGCCCGCACCGGCCAAGGCATGGACGCCCTGCGCGCCGATCTGATCGCCCACGCCCGCCAGACCCTGCCCCGCCCGGGCGAAGCCGCGCTCAACCAGCGCCAGCACCGCCTGCTGGGCGAAGCAGCCGAAGCGCTGGGCTCGGCCGCCGAACTGATCGACCCGCTGCTCGTCGCCGAATCACTGCGGCTGGCGCGGGTGTCCTTCGACGCCCTGCTGGGGCGGACCACCACCGAAGACATGCTCGATGCGCTGTTCGGGCGGTTTTGTATCGGGAAGTGACATCGCTCAAACCCTGTTCCACGTGAAACACTCCTGCGCTAAGGCGCGCGGACCATGCGGCGCTTCGACATCATCGTAATCGGCGGCGGCCATGCCGGGGTTGAGGCGGCGGCGGTGGCGGCGCGGATGGGCGCGCGCACTGCGCTGGTCTCGTTCGAGCTCGATGCGATCGGAGCGATGAGCTGCAATCCGGCGATCGGCGGGCTGGGCAAGGGTCATCTGGTGCGCGAGGTCGATGCCTGCGACGGGATCATTGCCCGCGCGGCTGATGCCGGAGCGATCCATTACCGGATGCTCAACCGCTCGAAGGGCTCGGCAGTACAGGGACCGCGGGTCCAGGCCGATCGCCACCGGTTCAAGGCGGCGGTCCAGGCGCTGCTTGGGTGCCAGGGCGATTTGACGCTGATCGAAGGTGAAGCGGCGGCACTGCGGCTCGCTAGCGGGCGGATTCAGGGGATCGAACTGGCCGATGGCACAGTTGTCGAAGCGCCGGTGGTGGTGCTGTGTACAGGCACTTTCCTTGGCGGCACGCTGTTTCGCGGTGAGGAGCGGCTGACCGGCGGGCGGATCGGCGAAGCCTCGGCGCAGCGGCTGGCGGTGCAGCTGCGCGCCGCCGAGCTGCCCATGGCGCGGCTCAAGACCGGGACTCCGCCGCGGCTCGACGGACGGACGATCGATTGGGCCCGGCTTCAGGAGCAGCCCTCCGACCCCGAGCCCTGGACGATGTCGGCGATCGGCAGGGGCCGCGTGCTGCCGCAGCTGTTCTGCGCGATCACCCGCACCAATCCGCGCAGCCATGATTTGATCCGCGCCAACCTGCACCGCTCGCCGCTGTTTTCCGGGGCGATCGGGGCTTCGGGGCCGCGTTATTGTCCCTCGATCGAGGACAAGATCCACCGTTTCGCCGATCGTGATGGGCATCAGGTGTTTCTCGAGCCGGAAGGGCTCGATACGCCGCTGGTCTATCCCAACGGGATCAGCACCTCGCTGCCCGCCGATGTCCAGCTGGCGATGCTGCGGACCATGGAAGGGCTTGAACAGGTTGAAATGGCGGTGCCGGGCTATGCGGTCGAATACGACCACATCGATCCGCGCGCACTGCGGCCAAGCCTGGAGCTGCGTGCAATTCCTGGGCTGTACTGCGCCGGTCAGATCAACGGCACCACCGGCTATGAAGAAGCCGCGGCACAAGGCCTGGTTGCCGGCATGCAGGCCGCCGCGACAGTGCTGGGCCGCGAGCCCGTCCCGCTCGACCGCGCCAATTCCTATATGGCGGTGATGATCGACGATTTGACCCTGCATGGGGTAAGTGAGCCTTACCGGATGCTGACCGCGCGCGCTGAATACCGGCTGCGGCTGCGGGCCAACAATGCTTCGACCCGGCTGACTGCGCTGGCTGTGGCGGCGGGCTGTGTCGGGCCCGAGCGGGCGGAGTGGTTTGCGCGGCGCGAAGCGGCCCGGGGCGAACTCGATGTTGTGCTGGACCGCGAAGTGACGTCTGCCGAACTGGCGGCGGCGGGGCTGCCGGTGCGGGCAGACACGGGGCGTCTGGCCTTGCGTGAATGGTTGCGGTTCGGCGGCGTGGATTTGGCTGCGCTGACGCCGTGGCTAGAGGGGGATCATTTTGCCGATCCCGATCTGGCCGCGGAAGTGGCCGAAGATGCGGCCTATGCGCCCTATCTTGCGCGGCAAGAGGGTGAGCTCAGGGATCTGCGCGCCGGCGAGGCCTTGCCTTTGGGTGAGGACTTCCCGTTCGGCGCGATCCCCGGGCTCTCGCGTGAAATGGTTGAGCGTCTGAGTTCGGCGCGACCGGCAACGCTGGCGGCGGCAGGGCGGGTTCCAGGAATCACCCCGGCGGCGCTTGCGGCCTTGCTGGTCCATGCCCGGCGGCGTTCCGCTGGAAAGGGGTTGGCTGCGTGATTGCCGACGAAGCGGAAGCGCGGGCCTGGATTAGGGCTTTGCCCGAGTGGGACGAGACGGCGCGCGAGCGGCTTGAGCGGTTGGCGGCGCTGCTCGTTGAAGAGAACGCGCGGCAGAACCTGGTCGCAGCTTCGAGCCTTGCGCACGTCTGGCAGCGGCACATTGCCGACTCGGCGCAGCTGCTGCGCTTTGTTTCACGTGAAACATCCTCGCCCTGGCTCGATCTTGGCACCGGGGCGGGATTCCCGGGGCTGGTGATCGCCGCCTTGCGCCCCGAGTGCGAGGTGGTGATGGTCGAATCACGGGCCCGCCGCGCGGAATGGCTCGAGCACGCGCGAATCGCCCTGGGGCTGGACAAGGCCCGGGTGCTGGCGACAAAGCTGGAAGCGGTGCCCGATCGCAAGGTTCGGGTTATTTCCGCACGTGCCTTCGCGCCGCTCCCCAGGCTTCTCGCGCTATCCGCAAGGTTCTCCACAGCCGACACGCTTTGGCTGTTGCCGAAGGGGCGTTCGGCGCAGCAGGAGTTGGACGCAGAGTCGCAGTTCCGGCATATGTTTCACGTGGAACAGTCGCTCAGCGACCCTGAAGCCGGCATAATTGTTGGCCAGGTACTTGGCATGAAAGGGAAATCCAAGTGATTTGCGTGGCGATCGCCAATCAGAAAGGCGGAGTGGGCAAGACCACCACGGCGATCAACATCGCCACCGCCATGGCCGCGACCGGCTGGCGGGTGCTGTTGATCGACCTCGATCCGCAAGGCAACGCCTCGACCGGGATCGGCATCGGCAGCAACGACCGCGAGCGTTCCTCTTACGACCTGGTGGTCGATCGCATGCCGCTCAGCGCCTGCGTTTCCTCCACCCGGATCCCCGGCCTCGACATTGTCCCGGCCACGGTCGACCTCTCAGGCGCCGAAATCGAGCTGGTCGGGGTTGACCATCGCACCGATCGCTTGCGCGATGCGCTGGCTGGACAGTCGCCTTACGACATTGCCTTCATCGATTGCCCGCCCTCGCTCGGGTTGCTCACGCTCAACGCCTTGACTGCCGCTGACACCTTGCTGGTGCCGCTGCAGTGCGAGTTCTTCGCGCTCGAGGGACTGTCGCAGCTACTCAAAACCGTCGACCAGGTGCAGCAGCGGTTCAATCCAGCTCTCGGTATTGTCGGGGTTGCTCTGACGATGTTCGACCGCCGCAACCGCCTGACCGATCAGGTCGCCGATGATGTCCGCTCGTGCCTTGGCAATCTGGTGTTCGAGGCGGTGATCCCGCGCAATGTCCGGCTCTCCGAAGCGCCGAGCCACGGACTTCCGGCGCTGGTTTACGATCACACCTGCGCCGGCAGCCGCGCCTACATGGCGCTGGCCCGCGAACTGATCACCCGTCTCCCCGAACGGAGGAAGGCCGCATGAACGACGATCCGGTAGTCCACATTTCCCCCATCAAGCCCGAAGGCGGCAGCAAACGCCACGCGCTGGGCCGGGGTCTGGGGGCTCTGCTGGGAGAGACCCGGCGCGAAGAGCCATTGGTGGCGGTACCTGCGGCGTCCACCGGAGCAGCCCCGGTCTCCGGCCTCGCCATGTTGTCGATTGCGGCGATCGAACCGCACCCCGGTCAGCCGCGCCGCCACTTCGACGAGGCGGCGTTGAGCGAGCTGGCCGCCTCGATCGCGGCCCGGGGCGTGATCCAGCCGGTGATCGTCACCGCCAGGGGCGAGGGGCGCTATCAGCTGGTCGCCGGCGAGCGCCGTTGGCGCGCCGCGCAGCGTGCACATCTTCATGAAATTCCAGCGATAATCCGCGATCTTTCAGACCGCGATATCACCGCGCTGGCGCTGATCGAAAACCTCCAGCGCGAGGATCTCAACCCGATCGAGGAAGCCAGGGCCTATCACCGGCTGGCCGAAGAAGAGGGCCTGACCCAGGTTGAGGTCGCCAAGCTGGTGGACAAGAGCCGCAGCCACGTTGCCAACCTGCAGCGGCTGTTGACGCTGCCAGCGCTGGTGATCGAGCTGGTCGAGGAAGGCCGGTTGTCGATGGGCCATGCCCGCGCGCTGATCGGGGTCGAAGGCGCGCTCGAACTGGCGCAGCAGGCGGTGGCGAAGGACCTGTCGGTGCGCGAGGTCGAGCGGCTCGCCCGGCGCCAGACTACCGGTTCGTCAGCGCCGCGCCGCGCGCGCAAGGACAGCGGTTCGGCCGATGCCGCCGACATTGCCGCAGTGCAGAGCCACCTCGAGGAGTTTCTTGGCCTGCCGGTGCGGATCAACGCCGATGCCGATCCGCGTTCGGGCTCGGTCACCATCCGCTACCGCACGCTCGACCAGCTCGATCTGATCTGCCAGCGGCTGACCGGCGGGGGAATCTAGCGCGCCAGCAATCGCTTGGCGGCGCGCTCGAACAACTGCACATCGCCGCCGGCATCGCCGATCAGTGCGAGCGAGCCGTCTGGGTTGCGCCGCGCAACTATCAGTCCGAATTCGCGATCTGGAAGGGCTGCGGCGTCAGCAGCAAGCGCTGAAACCCGGCGCAGTTTCAGGGCAACGGGGCGTGAGAGGCGCCGCAGAGCAGGTTCGCCTGCTCCGCCACGACGAAGCCTGCGTGCTTCGGCCACTAACGCCTTGATCCCGCCGGGATAAGCAGCCAACCAGCCGAAGCAGGCTCCGCAAGAGAGTTCCAGGCGTTGGCCATGGGCCAATACCGCGGCGATCTCTGACAGCCGCGTCTTGTCATAGTGCGATCCGAAGACCAGTTTCGCTGCGGCGCGGATTGGATCGCGGACTACTGCGCCGTCAGCCAGTTCTGCGAAGCCTGCGGGGTCCGTTTCGGCCGTCGCAAGCAGATCATAAGTGCATGAAATAGCGCGATAGAGTGCTTCGCGTGAGCGTGCCGCGCTGGCGAAAGCCAGGCCTGCCGCCGCGCGTGCCACGGCGAGCAATTCGCCAAGACCGGGGGCGGCTGCTGGCGGTGCCGGAACGACCGGCGCAATATCAGGCAAAGGCACTTGCGGCGCGGCCGTCGTGGCGCCTTCCTTCCAGCTGATCACGCCGAAAACGAAGTCGACCGCCGAACCGTTGCTCGAAAACGGTAACAGAATGCTACGATAACAGATCGTCGTACCCGCACGGCCCTCGAACTCGGCGTCGAAACCGACCGGGGAATGAGTGGCGACCACCTCCAGACAATGCTCGGTCAGGCGGCTGAGCAGCGAGCGCTTGGGCACGTCGCCGAGGGCGAAGATCTCCCGCTCGTCACCGCATTCCTCGGCCAGTCGCTCGCCCAGATAGATGATTGCCGGTCGGTCGATCCCCAGCGTCAGATCGAGCAAGACCCCATTGGGACCGAAGTCCGCTATCTCCTCGGGACGCAGCTCTTCAATGGCAGGCAGTTCACCGCTTTCAACCCTGGTGAGCCAGTGGTTGTAGGCGCGCACCTGCATGCGCCGCTCGTCCAGCCCGATCCCCGGCGGGGTGAACAGCGATTCCATCGAGAGGTAGGAAAGGTCCTCGTCCGGACCGTCGTCGGGCTCATAGCCGCGATTGATCTGGATGTCGGCAAGCGAAACCATGCGTGGGGTGCCCCGTGGACCTACCTAGGGACTTCTACAGGGGGGAGGTAAACATGGATTTAATCATGTTTTCCTTCGCCCGCCCGATGCGGCGGTGGACTGCCGAGGTCGTGACATTGCCTCAGCTACGCAGCTCTCCCTATGGTTGGGTTGTTTGCAGCAGGCATGGCATCAACGTCGGGGCGAATTGAGTTGGTCGAATCCGATCCCGCAATGAAGCGCGGACCGCTTGCCGCGGTATGGCAGGCCTTGCACATCGACAGCTGGCGGCGGGTTGCGATCGGACTTCTGCCGTTGGTGGTGGCCTTGCTGCTGGCATTTGCCCATGATCGTGGCGCGCTGGGCTTCGCCGATGCCCGGTTCTTCGATGCGGTGACGCTGAACGAGCCGGGGCAAAGGCCCAGGGTGGTGCTGATCGCCGCCGAAACGCTCTACGATGGCAGCAACCCGGGTCAGGCAAGCGCGCTGGTCAGCGCCGCCCGGCGCCTGGGAGTTGAACGGGTGGCCTTTGTTGCGCCGCCGCCAGCGGATATCGCCGCAGCACAGGCTCCCTTTGGCTTTGTGGTCATGGCGCGCCCGGCCGAGAAGATTCCCGGTACGTCCCGCTGGCGGCTGACTGGCCCGCCGCCGCCATCTTGGGCCGTGGCCGGGGCAAGGATTCGCGCCGCCGCCCAAAGCGGGGTCCATCGCCGCCAGCTTGCTGAGCTGCCCGGAACTGCTGGCCCGATCGCTGCGTTCGAAGCGCTCGCGGCCGGCAGGACCCCGCGTCCGAGCGCAAGCTGGCTGCGTCTCACTCCCAACCAGAACCTGCCGCGCCTGCGCGCCCAGCAGCTCTTGGCCGGCGAGATCGGCAGCCAGGCATTGGCCGGTGCGATCCTGCTGATCGAGCCTCCTGCGACCCAGACCGAGCGCCGGATTGCCACCCCGCGTGATGGCGCCGCAGGTGCAATCTCGCCAAGCGCGTTCAGCGCCGCGGCGATCCAGACCTTTGCCGATGGCCGCGAAGTGCGTGCGCTTTCGCCGCTCGAAAGCCTGCTGCTGCTGATCGCTCTGGCGGCCATTTCGGGCCTGATCTATCTCCGCTCGGATCCCAAGCGGATCATTCCGTTGTTCCTGCTCAGCGGGATTGCGATCGTCGTCGCCAGCGGCTGGCTGGCGTTGCAGCTTGCCAATCTGCTCCTGCCGGTGACGGCGCTGGTGGTGTCGCTGCCGATTTCCGCGCTGCTGGTGCTGCTCCGCGCGGAGCTCAGCGAAGACCGCAACCTGCGCCGCTTCGTCACCCAGGCGATCAACCTCTCCTCGCACCGGGTCCTGCTCAAGGATCTCGGGCGGATGCCCGAATTCCTCGGTTCGACCGCCGAAATCCTGGGGATCGAACGCCACCTGGTGTTCGAGCAGCGCGGGCGCCGGCTGGAAGCCTTGGTCGCCCACAAGGCCTCGCTCGATGACCTGATCGGCGACAAGTCCGCAGTTCTCGCGGCCTTGCGCCGAGCGGCGCGGGCCCAGCATCCAATCGATGCCAGCGCGCTGGTTCCCGGCTGGCCGGTAACCGCGCGGCTGGTTTCGCTGGGACCGGGCGAGGGGCGGCGCTTCTGGCTTTACGGATATCCCGAGGCCGCGCACAGCGCTGCGTTGCACACCGCCGGCGCGATCGCAGCGGATTTCCGGGCGATCCAGCAATTGCGGGTCGATCTGGGCGCCGGGTCGGACCGCTCACTGGGCTATCGTCCGGCCGACGAATGGGCTGGCGGCGCGGTCCAGCTGGTGGCCGATCAGGCCGCGCTGGTTTCATCCGGGATCGACGGGCTTGAGACCGCAGTGATCGTCTTCCATCCGATCGGCTATCCGCTCCACGCCAACACCACCATGGCCGCGCTCTATGAGGCGCTTGACCTGGTTCTGGCCGACACCACGCTGCCGCGCCTGATCGCGGCTTTGACCGAACTCGATCCGGCGCGGATTGCCACCTCGCTTAATGATCTGCTGCTCCACGGCGGCGAAATGCGGGTCAACTGCCGCGAGATCGATACCCGCAAGCGCCAATTGCGGGTAGCCGCGCGCCGCGAGGCGAGCAGCGAGATGCCGCGCACGCTATCGCTCGAGGTGATCGATGTCAGCGAACCGCGCCGCCTTGCTCAGCTGCGGCTCACCGTATCGAGTCTGCTTGACGTCAATATTCGCAACGACCTGGAGGCGATCGGGTTTGCCCTGGCGGTGGCGCGCAGCGGCAAGCTCGATGCGGCGCGGCAGGACAAGGTGCTGGGCCAGATCGAAGCCGCCGCTGGGCGCGCGGCAGTGCGGCTCGATGCGATAAGCCCGCATCTGCGCGCCGATTTTGGCGAGGCCCCGGGCGAATCCTTTCCGATCGATGCGACTGCGGCCGTCAAGGAGGCCTGCGATCTGGTTGAGCCCCTCATCGAATCCGACGGCATCGGCCTGCACTCCGAACTTCCCTCGATTTCGGGCTTTGCCGTTGCCGATCCCAAGCAGCTAACTGAAATGGTCGAGGCTATGCTGCGGATTGTAATAGCCGATTGCGCTCCGGGTGAAGCGGTGCGGGTGAAAGTGAGCGAAGCAACCGAACGCACCCGGATCACCGTGTCAGGGGGCATCGGGATGGCTTTCGAGCGGCTCTACGCGGCGCTTGAGCTTAGCGATGCCGCCAGCCACGGTCCGTTCGGCAGTATCGCGCGCGGCATGGCTGCGGCGCTGGGGTGGGGGGCGGTGGTTTCCTATTCCAGCCTGGTCGGCAAGGGCTATCGTTTCGTGATCGAACTGAGGCGGATCGGATAATGACCAAACGTATTCTGTTGATCGACGACGACGAGCTGCTGTGCGAAGTGCTGGTCGATTTCCTCGAACTGTCCGGCTTCGACATGACCACCGCTGGCAATGGCCGCGAGGGGCTTGAGCGGCTGGCCGACAGCGCTGGCTTTGATCTGATCCTGCTCGATCTGGTCATGGCCGAAATGGACGGGATCCGGTTCCTCAAGGCCTACGAGGAATTGCCCGGCAAGCGGCCCCCGGTGATGGTCCTGTCGGCTTCGGCCACCGCCGATGTCGTCGACGCGCTGCACTTCCCCGACGTTGTCGGGGTAGTGCGCAAGCCGATCCGGCCCGACGCGCTGCTCGCGCGGATCGCCGCCGTCCCCGGGGCCGGTTGAGGCGCGCGGAGCAGTGCTGCCGATTTTCCCCGAAGGAGGTCTGACCAGTTCGGTCATTACCACGGTCTGGGTCGGGGTGTTTATCCTGGCCTTCTTCAACCTGCGGTTCGGCTGGGTGATGTCGGGGCTGGTGGTGCCGGGATATCTGGTGCCGTTGCTGATCCTGCGACCGATGGCAGCCGGAGTGATCGTGATCGAGGCGATTCTCACCTACTGGATCGTCTGGCTGTTCTCCGAGCGCCTGGCGCGCGGGCGGTTCAGCGCGCTGTTCGGGCGCGACCGCTTCATGGCGATGGTGCTCGCCAGCATTGCCGTGCGGCTGGCGCTGGACGGCTGGGCCCTGCCGATCGCTGCCGAATGGCTGAGCAACGAGTGGGACCGCCAGTTTGACTGGCAAAGCAACCTGCAGAGCTTCGGCCTGGTGGTAATCTCGTTGATGGCCAACCAGTTCTGGAAACCGGGGCTGGTGCGCGGGCTGCTGTCGGCCGCAGTGGTCACCGGGCTGACCTGGCTGGTGGTGCGTTACGGGCTGATGGAGTTCACCAACTTCCGGCTGAGCGGAGTGTCCTACGTTTACGAAGGCCTCGCCAGTTCGATCCTGGCGAGCCCCAAGGCCTATATCATCCTGGTCATGACCGCCTTCATCGCCTCGCAGATGAACCTGCGCTACGGCTGGGACTTCTCGGGCATTCTGATCCCCGCACTGATCGCGCTGCAATGGTATCAGCCGCTCAAGATTCTCAGCTCGTTTGTTGAAGCGGGGATTATCTATGCGCTCACCCACCAGCTGCTCAAGCTGCCCTACTTCGCCAGCAAGACGATCGAAGGCGCGCGCAAGCTGGTGATATTCTTTAACGTCAGCTTCGCTTACAAGCTGCTGCTTGGCCACGCCATCGCCTTGCTCGCGCTCGACGTGAAGACCACTGATTTCTACGCCTTCGGCTACCTGCTTTCGACGCTGCTGGCGATCAAGGCCTATGACAAGCAGATCTTCCCGCGCGTTATGCGCAGCACGCTGGAGGTTTCGCTGGCTGGAACCCTTGCCGGCAATCTGATCGGTTTCGTCCTGGCGCTGGTGCTGCCGGCGCAGCAGGCTGCCGTTGCCGGTACGACAACGGGCCGCAAGGATCCTGACAGTGAGGCGCTGCTGGTTGCGGCCGCCGGCGATGCCCAATTGCGCGCCGCAGGCGCTGTGCCTTTCGTGCTTGGTCGGGCCGACCGCCGCAGCCTGGTCGATACGATCGAACTGCTCGAAAGCGGGGTCAGACCCGAACTGATCGCACCCGGCCTTGCCCGCGGCAGTTTCCGGCTGACTCGCGGTGCCAACGGCGAAATCGCGATTGCCCGCCGCAGCGGGCCGGGACGCGACCTCTTGCTGTTCAACCCCGCTGGCACCCGGCCTTTCGCGGTGATTGTCCCAGATGTCGCTGCCCATCCCGGGCTCGCCGCGGCGGGCCTCACCTTGCTGCGCGAACAATCGGCGCGCTGGCTGGTGGTGGCCGGCCGACCGGCGCAGGATGCCGAGCCGGACCTTGGGCTGGACGCGATCCTGCGCGCGGCCGTCGCAGTCCCTGAACTGGTCGTCGGCGTTGCGCCCAGCGGAGGAGCGCCGATGTTGACGCTGACCGGCGATGGCGCAGCGGGAGTTGATCTCGGACAGCTGCGCCAGCGGCTAGGCCGCCTTGGCGTCGGCTTTGCCATCGAAGGCTTGGCCGACCGGGGCATGCTGGCACTTGACGAAGCGGCGCTCGAGCGCTTGCTGGCGACTGAGCAATTGCCTGAAGTCATGCCCGAATGCCAGGCAGGTCTGGATCGGCGATCCCCTGGCGAGCCGCCGGATCTGGCCGTACTGGCCTTCCTGCGCTTCGAGATTGCCGAGCCGCTGGTGGCCGCCCTGGCTGGCAACCGCGAACCTTCAGAAGTTGCGCGGCGCAACGCGCTGTGGGCCGGCCACACGATCGATCGCTGTGTGCTGGGCGAAACCTGGCAGTGGCGGCTGACCGCCAGCCAGGGGCGCGAGGGTAGCTTCCTGTTCGCGCCGGGCGGCGATCGCAACCGTTTGGTCCAGACCTCGCTCGAACGGGACGAACTGTTCGATGCCGCTGCGGCGATCCAGCGCGCATGGAACGCCGCAGCCTTGCTTTCCGCGCCTGACGAAGATCGCCTGATCGGATTGCAGCGCAGTCCCTTTGGCGTTGTCAGCCAGGTAGTGGTGCGCTCGCTGGGGCCGGCTGAAGGCGGACTGGTTCAGGTCCGGACCTCGCCCGGCGACGCCCCGGCGCTGCCGCCCTCGACCGATCTCGCGATCGTGCCCGATCTGCTTGGCCGCAGTGACGGATTTGCCGCAGGGATGGTGCAACTTTCGCGGCTCGCCGGGTTGCAGCCGTGGCTGGTCGAACGCGGCAAGGCAACGGCTGGCTACGAACTCGCTCCGAACTACTCGACCCGTTACCTCAACCAATCGCTGAACAAGCGTTACGCCACGTTCTGGTTGCCGCGCGGGCGCAAGAACCCGGGCAGGCCGAAATGATCTCGCTCAGCCATGCGGGCCGGGCCCTGGTCGCAGCGGCGCTGCTGGGCGGACTGGCGCTGGCCGCAGGTAAGCTGGGCTGGAGCTACGAGCACCTGGAACGAGGACAAGCGGCGCAGGGCGGAGAAGGCGCAAAGATCTCCCGGCGGCTGATCGTCTACCGGCTCGATCCCGTCCGCCAGACCACCTTCCGCTTCAGCCAGCCGGTGCGCCAGGCGCGCATCATCACCCATCCGATCCTGGCGGCAGGCAGCGCCGGCAATGGTGAAAGCCACGCCTATGCCATCCGGGCGGAACTGCTCGATGGCCAGGGCCTGGTGGTCGCGAAGCGCGAAATCTACGCGCAGACGGCGCTGCTCAGACTCGACGGCAGCCGCCGTGGGCCGCGTCGATTCTATCGCGGCAGCGGCGAGCTGATCGCGCTTTCGGATGAGGTCCGGATCGGCTCGGTCCAGCCGTTCTCCGCCATCCGCCTGATTGCCGCAGATCGCGCACCCGATCTGGTCGCGGTCGATGTCAGGGTGTCCGAGCGGCGTCCGCTGCTGACCTCGGCTGCGGCCACCGCTTTCGTCCGCTACAGCGCGGATGACAAGGCCCGGCTCGCCTCGCCCAATGCCTTTCCGCCCGAACTGCTGACCGCGGCCGAGCGCTCGAACATTGCGATAAACCAATGGCGACCGGTTGGCCCCACCGGGATCGACGGCCGCGACTACCGCATGCGGGTGCTGTTCGAAGAAGCGAGCGAGCCTGACGACAGCGACGAGCTTCGGGTCGATCCGGAGGATGGCGAGTGACGGCGCCCCGGCGCCGCCTCGCCCTTGTTGCCATGGTGCTGCTCGCAACCACCCTAGCCGTGCTGCTCCGCCCGGTCCGCCGCGAATACGGCTTCCATGTCCCCAGCGCCGGCGAGGCCCGTCGGGCCGAGACAATGTTTGCAGATCTGCTGGGCCGGGCGGCGCTGGGCAAAGGCGAAACCGGAGCGGCGCAAGCGGGCGAATTCGGCCTTGCTTTGCGCAGGCCTGAGCAGCCAGCAACGCTGGTTCTGGCTGAGCCCGAGGGCACTTGCAGCGGGCGCGGAGTCTACTTGCTGCGTGAAGGCAAGGGTTTGCTGCCAGTCGCGCTGGTTGCCCCGCACCGCGGCGCCGACCTGCGGACCGGGGAGATTACCGCCGCCCTTTTCGGCGAATTTGCCTTCGCCGCAGCGGCGTGGAACAGCGCGCCGCGCAGTTCGGGCGAGGTTTGCCCGGAAGGCGGCGATGTCACCCGCGAGCCAAGCCACTACCTTACCGCCTTCTCGCAGGCCTTTGCCCGGCGCTATCCACAAGGGCGGATCGTGCAGCTTCACGGTTTCGACGGCGCGCGGCGGCAGGGTCAGGCGGCGATGGAGGCCGATGCGATTGTCAGCGATGGCAGCCGGGCGCCATCGCGGCGGCTGCTCGATCTGGCGGACTGCATGTCGGCGGCGTTCCCGGGACGCAGCATTCGGGTTTTTCCGCTCGACACCGAAGAACTCGGCGCGACAGTCAATGCTCAGGGCAAGGCCTTGCGCGGGTCGGGCTTTGCGGGGTTTGCTCATCTTGAATTGTCTGCAGGCTTCCGCAAGGACCTGGAAGCCGATCCCGCCGAACGCGCGCGGCTCGCCGCCTGTCTGGGTGCCGGGCGATGAGCCGCCGCTGCCTCAACAGCAACCTCGCCGCCGCGCTCGAAGCGCAGTTGCCGGAGCGTCAGCGCCGGCTGTTTGCCGACCTGCGCGATGAACTGCTGGCGGCGGCCGGCGAGCAGCTGCCAGAGACCCTGCCAGCCCAGGCCGAGCTGGTGCTCGACTGGACCCGCCACCAGTTCGCGGTAATCGACGAGCTCCACGCCAAGGCTGAAGCCTTCAACGTCCGGCTGCTCAACGCCCAGGACCTCGCCGAAACCGAGGTGGCGATTCTCGATCTGGCCGAGCGGCTGGGCGCAGATGCCGCGCAGCTGGAACGCGATGCCCGCGCCCTGTCGCGCTATTTCGATGCCGATGCCGTCCTGGAACGCTACCATCGCCGCCTGGGCGAGCGCGAACGGGCGCTGGCCTATGGGCTTGAGCGCGCCGGGGAACTGGTCACCGCCGGCCTGGCGGGCGGGGATATTCCACCCGAGGCAATCGTCCTGACCGAGGACTTTGCCGAAGTCCTGGCGCTGGGCCGGGGCTGGCGCGGCGACAGCCGGGTGCGGCAGGCCGCGCACCGTGCGCTGCGCTTGGTGGCAGAGGGCGCAGCCCCGCAGTTGAAGGGGTTCTGGCTCGATCTCG
This sequence comes from Novosphingobium sp., assembly GCA_031414115.1. GTDB lineage: Bacteria > Pseudomonadota > Alphaproteobacteria > Sphingomonadales > Sphingomonadaceae > Novosphingobium. The sequence continues at coordinate 16,182 of JANOGS010000317.1, forward strand.
CGGTTCGCGATACGCGCCGGGTTGCACTCAATCCCGAGGAAAGCGTCTGGGCCCAGACCGACGCCATGGCGACGCTGCTGCGCCTCTCGCCAGTCTCGCTCAACGCCGTGCTTGAACGCCGACTGCATCCCCGTGCCGATCAGGCCAGCCCGCTGGCGCGCGACAACCGGCTGTTCCTGCGCCGCCAATTGGCCGTCTTGCTGGCCGATGCGGCGCTGGATCAACCGCGCTGCGTCGAATGGCTCCAGCGCCTCGCCAACGACAGCGATGGCGCGGTGCGGCAGGTCCTGGCCACGGCAATCCCGCGCATGCCCGGCGAAGTGGCAGCCGGGATCTTCGCCAAACTCAGGGTCGACCGCGATCCGCAGGTCCGCGCCGCCTTGATGGCTGCGGTCCCGGCCCAGGCGGCAGCGGTCGGCGATGAGGGCTATTGCCAGTTTCTGGTGCGCCTATTGGCACGCGAGACCGACGAATTTGTGCTGCGGATGGGAATCTCCGCCGCCCGCGAGCTGGCCGGTTGGCAACTCAGCCGCGATCCGCAGCTGGCGGAAAGCACGGTCGCGGTCCTGGGCAAGGCGCTCACCGGGCTGCGGGCGCGCAGCGACAACATCAAGGTGCGGCGCTGGGCGGGTGAGGCGCGCGAGGCACTGTGGCTTCTGGGTAATAGCGAAGCGCGCGAGATTGCGGCAGCGGTCAGACGCGCGGTTGCCGGGCAGCGCGAAGGGAAGGCGCGCCGCGCGCGGTTTCTCGCAGCCACGCTGAAGGCGGATCCCAACCTGGTCGGGCGGGTGCTGGCGGTGCTGGCGACCGACGACTTCGGGTTCGATCTCTCACCCGGAGCTTTCCCGCGCCTGCGCCGCGGCGACCGGTTCAAGCGGCGGCTGTGGCGGGTACTGCACGAATATCGCACCAGCTCGACCGACAAGCGCCAGGCCTGGTTCCACACCATCGGCCGCAGCTTTTCAGGCCCGATCATCGCCCCCAGCGCCAGGCTTGCCGAACTGGCGCCGACCAAGGTCCCCGGCGAGCCGCTGCATCTTGGCTCCGAAGGCGGCTGGCGCAATTTCATGCCGCTGCTCGATCATGTTCTGGCTGCGATCGATCGCGGGACGGCGCTGCGGATATTCACCAGCGAGGGGCTTACCCTGGTCGAGCCCCCGCGCGGGTTCGTGGGCCGGATCCGCAGCTTCTTCGCGATCAGCCGCAATTTCGCCGGCCTGTCCGAACTGCGCAACCTGCCTGGCAACGACTATGCAACCGCGCTGCGTCAGCACGGGGTCAGCGTCAGCTTTGCGCCGCATCCGGATCATGGCGACGGACCCGATCCGCAAGTCACCAGGCTGTTCGGCTTCGGCGCCGCAATCCCGGCGATCGCCGTGTTTGCTCGTGACGCGGCTGCTTATTTCGGCACGGTCTATGAGAACACGCTGGTCCAGCTTGGGGTGTTCATTGCTCTGGCGCTCACCTGGTTCGTTGGCCGCCACATCTGGCGCGGACGGCGGATGCGGGCGCAGCGCGATGGCATTGCGCTGGTGCTGGGCGGCTGGGGGACGCGCGGCAAATCGGGGACCGAACGGCTCAAGGCCGGGCTGATCAATGCGCTCGGCCATCCGCTGGTCTCCAAGACCACCGGCTGCGAGGCGATGTTCCTGCACGGGCGTTCGTTTGGCGATCTCACCGAGATGTTCCTGTTCCGGCCCTACGACAAGGCGACGATCTGGGAGCAGTTCGATCTGGTCCGCAATGCCCGCGGGCTGGGCGCGCGGGTGTTCCTGTGGGAATGCATGGGGCTGACCCCCAGCTATGTCCGGGTGCTGCAGCGCGACTGGATGCGCGATGACCTCTCGACCATCACCAACACCTATCCCGATCACGAGGATGTCCAGGGCCCGGCCGGGCGCAACATCCCCGAGGTGATGACCCAGTTCATCCCCGAGCGCGGCACCCTGTTCACTACCGAGGAGGAGATGTACCCGATCCTGCGCGAAGGCGCCGAACGAGTCGGCACCGACATTCGCTCCGTCAGCTGGAAAGAGGCCGGGCTGATCCACCCCAGCCTGCTGGCGCGCTTCCCCTATGCCGAGCATCCTTTCAACATCGCGCTGGTCACTGCGATGGCTGCTGCCATCGGGATCGCTCCGGATGTCGCGGTCAAGGAGATGGCGGACCGCGTCGTCCAAGACATCGGCGCTCTCAAGGTCTATCCCGAAGCTCCGGTGTGCGGCCGGCGGCTGG
>JANOGS010000318.1:0-3807 GCA_031414115.1 Novosphingobium sp.
GTCGGGCAGGGGGAGTGGGCCGGTGTTGCTTCCACGTCAGCGGAACAGACTCCACCCCCAAAAGCGAAGGGCGCCCGCGATCGAGGTCGCAGGCGCCCGTGCCGGAGAGAGGCGAGCGGCCTTCTGCTTGCGACCCGGGGACTGGCCGTCCCTGGTTTATCAGTAAACCCGAACCCGCTTGTCGGGCGCCCGCCTGGGCGCTACCCGGCGCTGCTTCGGCCGGATCACCCGCTGCCGCGGCGCGTCGTATTCCTCGGTGACCACCTCTTCCACGCATTCGCGCGGCTGGGCCGGCGCGGCGGTCTGGACCATCGCCACCGGAACCATCACTGTCATCGGCTGCAGCGCGTAGCCATAGCCCTGGCCGGGATGGCCATAGCCATGGCCGTAACCGCCCTGACCATAGCTGGTATATTGATCGAGATAGGACTGGCAATAGTCGCGCGCTTCCCGGTTGTCGGCGGCATTGCCGATCGCTCCGCCAGCTGCGGCCCCAACTGCGGCGCCGATCACCGTGCCTTCGGTGCGGTTGCCACGCCCGGCAACGCGGTTGCCGAGCAGCCCGCCAAGCAGTCCGCCGGCGACTGCGCCGCCGACGGTCTTGCCGCTGCCGTGGCGGCGGCGGCATTCGCTCAGCCAGTCGGCGCGGGCCCGCTCATAGGCAGCGGTGTCATAGCCGGGATGGCCCTGATGGGCGCCGGCCGGAGCCGGGGCGGCAGCGCTGACTGGCGGCGGCAGCGGCGAGGGCGGCGGCATGTCCTGCGCGAATGCCGGCGCAGTCATCGCCAAGGCGGCCCCGGCAACCAGCAGCGGACGGAATAGACGAGACGGCATGGGCAATCCTCATGATCCGGCCGGTCGATTCCGGCGTTGAGGCGGAACTTACCATTGCAACTCCCGGAAATCCATGGCGGTTCAGCCAGCTGTCTCGCCGCTGTCCCGTTTCGGAGCAGCCGAAAACGCCTAGATTACTGCGGCAATCGCTGCGGCCAGCGCCTCGATTCCGGCGGCGTCCTGGCGGTCGAACCGGCCGGGCTCGGGGCTGTCGAGATCGATCACCGCGATCACCCGGCCATCGCGGCATACTGGCACGACCAGTTCGGACCGGCTCGCCGCATCGCAGGCAATGTGCCCCGGGAAGGCGTGGACGTCGGCGACCAGTTGGGTCTCGCCGCGCGCTGCCGCTGTCCCGCAGACCCCCTGGCCCAGTGCGATGCGGATGCAGGCAGGCTTGCCCTGGAACGGGCCGAGCACCAGTTCATCTGCAACCAGCCGGTAGAACCCGGCCCAGTTGAGCCGCGGCACGAATTGCCAGATCAGCGCGGCAAGGTTGGACATATTGGCGACCGCATCGGGCTCATCGGCAGTCAGCGCGCGCGCTGCGACGATGAGTTCGCGGTAGAGATCGTCCTTGGATTGGCCAGGATCGGGTTCAAATGCGTACATCTGCACCAGCTTAGCCCAAAGCAAGGTTGCCGCCAAGCCGGTGACAAAGTATCAACCGCAGCATGTCGACCAAACGCAAGCTCTTTGTCGCCCTCGCCGTGTTCCTGCTGGTCTTCGGCGGCCTGTTCTACTGGATCGTGCGCGGGGTGCCCGCCAAGCACACCACCGAGGAGCTTTCGGGCAAGGATCCGGTGCTGGCCGAGCCCCGGGAAGAGGCCTTCCCATCCATCATGATCGCCGAGCCGGTAGGCTGGGCGGCGAATGAGGCCCCGATTGCCGCCAAGGGCATGGTGGTGACGCGCTTCGCCGAAGGGCTCAGCCATCCCCGGGTGCTTCACACCCTGCCCAACGGCGATGTGATCGCTGCCGAGGCCGCTGCTCCCGAAGGCAATATGGGCGACGGGCTGACGGCGACGATCGCTGGCTGGCTACTGGGCGGCGCCGGCGCCGGCGGCAAGTCGCCCGACCGGCTGGTGCTGCTGCGCGATGCTGATGGCGACGGCAAGGCCGAGGGCAAGTTCACGCTGCGCCAGGGCAACGGCCTCGCCTCGCCCACCGGGCTCGGCTGGGCCAAGGACACGCTTTACGTCGCCAACCACGATGCCGTGCTGGCCTTCCCCTACAAGCTTGGCGAAACCGCGCTTGGCGGTGAACCCAAGAAGGTCATGGACCTGCCCCCCAGCGGCAATCACTGGGTCCGCAACCTGGTACTCACTCCCGATGGCAAGAAGCTTTATGTCGCGGTCGGCTCAGCCTCGAACATTGCCGAGAACGGGCTGGAAGTCGAAAAAGGCCGCGCCGCGATCTGGGAGAAGGATCTGACCAGCGAGGCTTACGCACGCCAATATGCGCAAGGTCTGCGCAATCCCAACGGCCTCGCCTGGAACCCGGCGAGCGGCGAATTGTGGACCACGGTCAACGAGCGCGACATGCTCGGACCCGATCTGGTTCCCGACTATCTCACCAATGTGCCGGTTGGCGCGCACTATGGCTGGCCGTGGCTTTACTGGAAGGTCCACGATGATGACCGGGTGGTAGCGCTGCCGCCCGACTATCTTGATGATTTCGTGCGCAAACCCGAATATGCGCTGGGCGCCCACACCGCGCCGCTGGGGCTGGCCTTCGTCTATGGCGGTGAGCGGATGGGGGCGGATTTTGCCAACGGCGCGTTCATCGCCCGGCACGGATCGTGGAACCGCAAGCCGCCGGCGGGCTATGACGTGGTCTTCGTCAAGTTCGATGCCAACGGCAATCCGCTTGGACTGCCGGTGCCGGTGCTGACCGGATTCCTGACCGGCGACGGCGATACCCGCGGCCGCCCGACTTGGGTCAGCTTCGCCAAGGACGGTGCGCTGCTGGTCAGCGATGATACCGCCGGGATCGTCTGGCGGGTGATCGCGCCAGGTGCCGCGCCGGCGCCGCTGGTGAAGCCGGTGATCACCGCCGGCCTGCCGCCGCAGCGCTCGCTAAGCAGCGATCCCCCCGCGCAGTTCAAGGCCAAGATCAAGCCCGAAGCGGGGGAGTAGCGAAAGTGGTCCAGCCACGGCTCACTGACCAGCACCGATAGCCCATCCTTGTCGGGCAGGGGTTATCGAGTTTGGACCAAACCCTTCCCTTGTCGTCACCCTGAACTTGTTTCAGGGCCCATTTCTCCGCAGGCCCGGAGCTCTCGTTATTCAACCAGGCCCGGCGGTTTGCGCCCATCCCGCAAGCTTCGGTCGTTCGGCACGATGGGTCCTGAATCAAGTTCAGGATGACGGGATTTGATAGGGTGTTCCTAGTGCGAAAGGCCTGCCGCCGGGGAAGGGGTCATGAGTCGGGATCGGCCAGATGAAGCGTCAAAGCGCCGTGCCCGCCCGTCCGGCCAGCTCGGTAACGAACTGCCAGGCGACCCGGCCCGAGCGGGCGCCGCGGCGTTTGGCCCATTCGAGCGCTTCGCCTTCGTCCCAGTTCAGGCCGTGTTCGGCGCAGTAGCCCGCGACGATCGCCAGGTAATCGTCCTGGCTGCAGTTGTGGAAGCCGATCGCCAGCCCGAAACGGTCGGCCAGCGCCAGCCGGTCATCGACCGCGTCGCGCGGGTTGATCGGGTCATCCTGCTCGCTGAGGTGGCGGGGCACGATCGCCCGGCGGTTGCTGGTCACCGCGATCCGGACGTTGCCGGGCCGCGCCTCGACCCCGCCCTCGAGCCAGGAGCGCAACCGCCGCGGCCCGGCGCTGTCGCCGTCCTCGAAGCCAAGATCGTCGATATAGACCAGAAAGCGGCGATCGACCGCGCCCAGCACCACAAACAGCCGGGCCAGCGAATCGAGCGCGTCGGGGGCGATCTGGACCAGCGCCAGCCGTCCCGGCGCATCGGCCTGC
>JANOGS010000319.1:0-1613 GCA_031414115.1 Novosphingobium sp.
CCCAGGCGCTGCAAGGTCGGGCTGTCGCTCTGGTCCGAGCCCGACACCGTATAGCCCAGGTTGTGCAAGATCTCGGCAATGCCGCTCATGCCCGAGCCGCCGACGCCGACGAAATGAATGTGCTTGATGGCGTGTTTCATCGCGGCCTCACCAGGAGTTCGATTTCATCGGCGACGCGCGCCGCGGCGCGCGGGCGGGCCAACGTGTGTGCCTTCTCGGCCATCGCCTGAAGTGCGGGGCGATCGAGGCTTTGCAGCAACTCGGCCAGCTTTGCCGGCGTCATCTCGACCTGCGGCAAGTGGATCGCCGCGCCGTGCTGGGCCATGAACTGGGCGTTGTCGCGCTGGTGCGCGGTGGTGCTGACGATGAGGGGCACCAGCACGGCAGGCACGCCAGCGGCACACAACTCGCTGACGGTGACGGCGCCGGCGCGGCAGATCATCAGGTCGCAAGCCGCCAGGCGCTCGGCCATGTTGTCGATGAAGGGCAGCACCTCGATTCCCGCGTCGATACCGGCCGCGGCGTAGGCCTCGCGCACGCCATCGCGCTGCAAAGCCCCCGTCTGGTGCACAACCTGCGGCCGCCGGTCCATTGCGATCAAGGCCAGCGCCTGCGGCAGCGCCTCGTTCAGCACCTTGGCGCCCAGGCTGCCGCCGACGACAAGCAGCTTCAAAGCCCCGCTGCGCCCGGCAAAGCGCTCGGCCGGGGCCGCCAGGGCCTCGATCTCGGCGCGCACCGGGTTGCCGGTGACCACCGCGCGCTTGTGCAGGGTGGCCGCCGCGCCATCGAAGCCGAAGGCGATGCGGTCCGCCACCGGCAGCAAGGCCTTGTTCGACAGCAGCAGCGAGGCATCGGCATTCACCAGCAACAGCGGTTTGCCGAGCAGCGATGCCATCAGGCCGCCGGGGAAGCAGACATAGCCGCCCATGCCGAGGACGGCGTCGGCGCTGCGCCGCTTCAGCAGCGACAGGCACTCCCAGAAAGCGTGCAGCAGGCGCAGGCCGCCCGTCAGCGTGTGCAGCAGGCCCTTGCCACGCAGGCCACTGAAGCCGATCGCGTCGAGGGCGATGCCGGCAGCGGGAACCATGCGGTTCTCCATGCCGTCTCGGGTGCCGAGCCAGCTCACCGTCCAGCCGCGCGATTGCATCTCGTGCGCGACGGCTAGGCCGGGGATGATGTGGCCTCCGGTGCCGGCGGCCATGATGACGAGGTGGCTCATGACGACACCCCGATCGCCGCGTTCGGCGATCGACCCTCCGAGAGGGTCAGGCCTTGCTTGGGGCGGCCCGGCGCGGCGACCTGGTAAGAAGGGCTGCGCAGCATCATTGAGCGCGCCCTCCCCGCATCAAGGCGCGGTTTTCCATGTCGATGCGCAGCACGATCGCCAACGAAATCAAGTTCATCAGAATCGCCGAGCCGCCATACGACATCAACGGCAAGGTCAGCCCCTTGGTCGGCAGAACCCCGAGGTTCACCCCCATGTTGATGAAGGCCTGGCCCCCGACCCAGATGCCAATGCCCTGCGCCAGCAGACCGGCGAAGACGCGATCGAGCGCCACCGCCTGACGGCCGATGTGAAAGATGCGCCGCGTCAGCCAGAAGAAGGCCGCGAC
>JANOGS010000320.1:0-4781 GCA_031414115.1 Novosphingobium sp.
CAGAACCGCCAGCGGATCGACAACAGCCGTAACCGCGGCAAGGTCGATCGCGCTCTGGTCCGGCTTGCCGCCCAGTGCGATTTCCGGCTGGGCGCTGGTCTGGCCGAGCGGGTCGCTTACCGTGAGCTGTTTCCGCTGGGCCTGACCCACATCGATCTGCGCCGGATTCCTGAATTCGCCCGCGCCAAGGTGGCGGTGGCAAGCGAGGTCATGAACCTGCTCGACGAGCTTGAGCTCGATTCGGAAGCGAACGGGCTGCTGGCCGGGGCGATGGTGCTGCCGCTTGCCGATCCGGCCTATTCATCCCACTTGGGATAGCGCAGGATCGGGCTTTGCCCGCGCAGAAAATTGCTCGGCAAAGTGCCGGTCAGAGCTTTGAAATCACGGATGAAATGCGGCTGGTCGGAATAGCCGGCGTCATGAGCGAGCGAGGTCCACGACGCTTCCGGGTCGATCTGCTTGCGGTGCACCGCGTGGCCGATCCGGCAGATTCGGGCATAATGCTTGGGATTGAGCCCGGTGAGCGCGAGGAAGCGGCGCTGGAAGTGCCGCAGCGAAAGCCCGGCGGCATCGGCCATTTCCTGGACCGCCAGTGTGCCATTGCTTTGGCGCAGCCGGCTTGCCTCACGCGCTACCGGATCGGTGCTGAGCTGGCCCTTTGCCAGATCGTGCAGCCAGGCGTTCATGGGTTCGGTCATCGACTGCCAGTCTGGCGCCGCCTGCAGCCGCGCAATCAGGCCTTCGGGCAGATCGATCGGCACGAAACTGTCCACCAGCGCGACCGGATTGATCCCGAAGAGCTGGGCGGCGGCGGCTGGCTGCAAGCGCGCCGAAACCGAACGCAGGGTGCCGATCACTTCCATGTCATGCCGGTGCTGGGAAAGCAGCCCGAACAGGCCTGCGCCCAGGACCTCCCGGGAAGTGCTGCTGGCGTGGTCGTGAAGGATCAGGCGCCCTTCCAGAATGATCTGGACAAAACTGTTGGGCCGCGCCGGCAAAACCCGCCGCTCGGCGCCTTCGGGCCCGGCGATCTTGCCGCCCAGATAGCCGATCAGCCACGGCTCCAGCGCGGGGCAATTGCTGTCGAAAAGCGTAATCTGCACACTGCCTCCCCAGGCACTGCCCCTAAGATCGGGAATCAGCCTATCTTTTCACGCTCAACTTCGCGCCAGCCGATGTCGCCGCGGCAGAAGCCATCGGGAAAGGCGATCGCGGCAACCCCGGCATAGGCACGCTGCTGCGCCTGGCGGACATTGGCGCCGCGCACCGTGACATTGATCACGCGGCCCCCATTGGCCACCAGGCGGCCATTGGCAAGCGCGGTGCCGGCGTGGAAGACCTGCGCACCGGTCGCCTCGGCTGCCTCGATCCCTTCGATCGATCCGCCTTTCCTGGGCGTGCCCGGATAGCCCTCAGCCGCCAGGACCACGGTCAGCGCGGTATCGTCTGAAAAGCGCGGAGGCGGCAAGGCGCCCAGCCGGTTCTCGGCCACCGCCAGCAGCAGTTCGGCGAGATCGCCCTCGAACCGCAGCAACAGCACCTGGCATTCGGGATCTCCGAACCGGGCGTTGTATTCGATCAGCTTGACCCCCTGCGGTGTCAGCATCAGCCCGGCGAACAGCACGCCCGAATAGGGCATGCCTTCCTCGGCCATGGCCCGCACCGTTGGCACCACGATCCGCTCGATCGCTTCGCCCTCGAGCAGCGGGGTCAGCACCCGCGCCGGGCTGTAGGCGCCCATCCCGCCGGTGTTGGGGCCGGTATCGCCCTCGCCGACGCGCTTGTGATCCTGGGCCGAACCGAACGGGACCACGGTGTGGCCATCGGTCAGGGCAAAGAAGCTCGCCTCCTCGCCCGCCATGAACTCCTCGATCACCGCTTCGGCCCCGGCTTCGCCGAACCTGCCAGAGAAAATCTCGCGCACCGCATCCTCAGCCTCGGCGCGGGTCATGGCGACGGTCACGCCTTTGCCCGCCGCCAGCCCGTCTGCCTTGACCACGACCGGGATCGCGAAGCGCCCCAATGCGGCCAAACCCTCGGCCTCGGTGCTCACGCGGACGAAATCGGCGGTGGGGATGGCGTGGCGTGCGCACAGCTCCTTGGTGAAGGCCTTGGAGCCTTCGAGCCGGGCGGCGGCCTGGCTGGGTCCGAACACCGGCACCCCGGCGAAGCGCAGGCTATCCGCCAGGCCATCGACCAGCGGCGCCTCGGGGCCGATCACCACCAGGCCGATGCGCTGCGCTTCACAGAAAGCCAGCACCGCAGCGTGGTCGGTTGCGTCGAGCTGGGCCAGCTCGGCGTGGCTAGCAATTCCGGGATTGCCCGGCGCGGCGAACAGTTTGGTGCACAGCCGGGATTGCGCCAGCTTCCACGCCAGCGCATGCTCGCGGCCACCCGATCCCAGCAGCAGGATATTCATGGTCAGCCAGTCGCCCTTCGCAGATGAACCCGAGTCCGCCGGGCTGGTAGCGAAGGACGTGGTCGGGGACAACGCCGCTGCGCTTTCGGTCAGCGAAATATCCGCCGCGCTCAAGCGGGTGGTCGAAGACCAGTTCGGGTTCGTGCGGGTGCGCGGCGAGCTCTCGGGGGTGAAGCGCGCTGCTTCGGGGCATCTCTACCTTGCCTTGAAGGATGAGAATGCCCGGCTCGACGCGGTGATGTGGCGCGGCACGGCGGGGCGGCTCAGCTTCCAGCCCGAGGACGGGCTTGAAGTGATCGCCACCGGCAAGCTCACCACTTATCCCGGACGCTCGAACTACCAGCTGGTGATCGAGCGGATGGAAGTGGCGGGCGAGGGCGCGCTGCTGGCGCTGCTGGCGAAGACCAAGGCCCGGCTTGAGGCCGAGGGGCTGTTCGCGCAGGGGCGCAAGCGCCCGCTGCCGTTCCTGCCCGGCGTCATCGGAGTGGTCACCTCGCCAACCGGGGCGGTGATCCGTGACATCCTCCACCGTCTGGCCGACCGCTTCCCCAGCCATGTTCTGGTCTGGCCGGTGCTGGTCCAGGGCCAGGGTGCGGCGGAGCAAGTGGCAGCGGCGGTGCGCGGGTTCTCGGCGCTGGCGGCAGGCGGGGCAGTCCCGCGCCCCGATCTGGTGATCGTCGCGCGCGGCGGCGGTTCGATCGAGGATCTGTGGGCGTTCAACGAAGAGATGGTGGTCCGCGCAATTGCCGAGTGCTCGATCCCGGTGATCTCGGCGGTCGGGCATGAGACTGACACAACCCTTGCCGATTTCGCCGCCGACCTGCGCGCCCCGACCCCCACTGCCGCGGCCGAACTCGCCGTGCCCGTGCGCGAGGAACTGGCCAACCAGATCGCCGAACTGGCGCTGCGCCAGCGCCGCGCAGTGGTTCGCCCGGTGCAACTCGGGCGCGAGCGGCTCGCCGCCCGCGCCGAACGCCTGCCCCGCCCCGAAGCGCTGCTCAGCCCCCAGGTCCAGAAGCTCGATGACATGGCGGATCGTCTGCGCCGCGGGCTGGGCGAGCGCACCATGCTGGCCCGCGGCGAGCTGCAACGCGTCGGCGGGCGGCTGTCGCTGCCGCTGCTCAAGGCGCGGCTCGAGCGGGCGAGCGACCGGCTGACGGCAACCGCCCGCCTGTTCGCCTCGCTCGATCCCGCGCGGGTGCTCGAACGCGGCTTTGTCCGGGTGACCGGGTCCCATGGGCGCACCCTGGTCAGCCGCGCCGCAGCGGCGGGCGAGGCGAGCCTCGCGCTGCACTTCCGCGACGGGGTGCTGGACGCGGTTCCCGCGGGGCCCGCGCCGGTCCGGGCCGCATCGAAGCCAAAACCCGCCGCGCCTGAGCAAGGCAAATTGCTCTGAAGCCAATGCCGCGCTAGAAGCACCGCCATGTTGATGAAAAGTTCCGACCGCCCCGCCACGCTGTTCTACCAGGCCAACGGCTTCCGCGTGCTCAGCCCCGGCAGCCACGTGGTCTGCGCGGTCAGCGGCGAACCGGTCACGCTTGAGGCGCTGCGCTATTGGAGCGTCGAGCGCCAGGAAGCCTATGCCGGCGCCGAACTCGCAACTCGGCGCCTGCTGGGCCAGGGGTGAGGCGCAGCACGCTCCTGCGCATTGCCATCGCCGGGCTGGGCCTTGCCGCCGGGCTGGCGCTGCTGCGCGCCGACCTGTTTGCCCAGGCCGCAGTGGATGGCGCCGCTTTCGCGCTCAAGGGTCAGCTCACCCAGGGCGGCTGGGCCCGCGGGGTGGCGCCGCGCGATGCGCTGTCGCTGAGTTTCAACGGGCGCCGGGTGCCGCTCGCCCCTGATGGCGGTTTTTTCATCGCCTTCGATCGCGATTCGGGTCCCAGAGGCGAACTGCGCGCCGAATTGCAGGGCGGAACCAGCGCTGCCGGGGCCGTTGCGATCTCCCCGCGCGCCTGGCAGATTGAGCGGATCCCGATCGGCCCGCGCCCGGGCACCGCGCCCAACGAGGAATACGCCCGCCGCCGCGTCGGCGAACTCGCGCTGATCAACGGCGCCCGGCGCAAGGACCATCACGTTTCCGGCTGGCGGCAGAAGTTCATCTGGCCCGTCTATGGGCGCATTTCCGGCCGGTTCGGCTCGCAGCGGATCTACAACGGCACCCCCGGCAGCTATCATTCGGGGGTCGACGTCGCCACCGGCGCCAGCGGCACGCCGTTTGTCGCCCCGGCCGACGGAGTGGCTTTTTCCCGATCGATTCCGAGACGCTGCGCTATTTGAAAGGCACCGGCCGCAGCGAGGCGCGCGTCGCCTTGGTTGAAGCCTATGCCAAGGAGCAAGGCTTGTGGCGCATCCCATCGATGGC
>JANOGS010000321.1:0-11614 GCA_031414115.1 Novosphingobium sp.
TTCGCGCTGACCGGGACCGCGCTGGGAGTGGAGCGCGAAATCGTCAAGCTGGCGGCGCACCTGGCGCTGATCCCGGTGTGGTTCCTGTCTGTCTACCTGATCGTCTCGGCGCTGGTGCCGTTCAGCTATGCCGCGTGGCAAAGGTGGGGCATGACCTCGTTCTGGATGCTGGTGGCGGGGGCTGTTGCGGTTGACCTTGCCGCGATCCGGTTCGAGGTTCCCTATGTCAACTTCCTCAACTTCCTGTTCGTCTGGCTGGCAGTGCACCAGCTCGGCTATGCCTGGGCCGAGGGCCGCTTCGCCAGCCGTGGCCGCTGCGCCGCGCTGGCGCTGGGCGGGCTGGCAACGCTGGCCGGGCTGATCGGCTTCGGGCCCTATCCGGTGGCGATGATCGGCGTTCCGGGATCGCAGCTGAGCAATTCGATGCCGCCGACGCTGGCCTTGCTGGCGTTGGGGATCGCGCAGGCTGGGCTGGCGCTGCTGCTTGAACCGCTGGGGAAGCGGATGCTGGCGAGCGTCACCGCCTGGACCGCAGTGGTGCTGGTCAACGGCATGATCATGACGCTGTACCTATGGCATCTCACCGCTTTCGTCGCGGTGGTCGCGGCGGCCTGGGCGCTGGGCGGGATCGGGCTTCACACGGTACCGGGCAGCGCGCAGTGGTGGCTGGCCCGGCCGCTGTGGTTCGCGCTCTACATCGCGGTTTCACTGCCACTGATCGCGCTGTTTGCGCGCTACGAGCAGGCCGGGCGTAACGGCAACGGCGAAGTGGCGCTGTGGCGGCTGGTGGCCGGGCTGGTGCTGATCTGCGCGGGCCTTGCCGCCACTGCGGCGATCTCAATCGCCAGCCCGCTGGGCGTTACAGGTGTCAGGTTGTGGGTTGTCGCAATGCCCTTCATTGGTGCCGCGATGTGCGGGTTCGGGCCGCTCCACAGTCTGGTGCGGCAACGAATTTAGAGTGAGCCCAGCACCAGTCCGCCCAGCGCCGCCGCGCCAAGCACCTTGATCACGTTCCACTTGAAGCGGAACACCAGCAGCGCCGCCAGTACCGCCAGCACTGCGGCGCGCCAGTCGAGGCTCGCCAGCTCGGGTACGTCAATTCCCAGCTGTGTCTGGTTCACCCGCGCGAACAGCACGTGCAGCGCGAACCATAGCGAGAGGTTGGCGATCACCCCGACCACTGCCGCGGTAACACAGGCCAGCGCGCCCTTGAGCCGCTGGCTCCGCTCAAGCCGCTCCATCCACGGCGCCAGCGCGAAGATCCACAGGAAGCAGGGGACGAAGGTCACCCAGGTGGTCAGCGCGGCGCCGAGCAGGCCGGCAATCAACGGAGTGAACGGCTCAGGCGCGCGGAACGCGGCGAGGTAGCCGACAAATTGCGTGACCATGATCAAAGGTCCCGGCGTGGTTTCGGCCAGGCCCAGGCCATCGGCCATCTCGCCAGCGTTGAGCCAGCCGTAACCCTCAACCGCCTGCTGCGCCATATAGGCCAGCACCGCATAGGCCCCGCCGAAGGTTACCACCGCCAGCTTGGAGAAGAACGCGCCGATCTGCCACAGCACATGGTCCGGCCCAAGCAGCAGCAGCACCGCCAGCATCGGCGCCGCCCAGACTGCGGCGAAGCCCAGCACCGCGCGCAGGCTCGCCCCCCATGGCCGCGGCGCCAGCGTCGGAGCGGCACCAAGCGGCTTCAGTGCCAGCCAATCGGGCCGGGCGAACGCTCCAAGCACTCCTGCACCCAGCACCACCAGCGGAAACGGCAAGCTGAGCAGCGCCAGCGCAATGAACGCGGCCAGCGCGATGGCTCGCTTGAACGCAGTATCGAGCGCGCGTCCTGCGACCCTGAGCAGCGCCTGGACCACAATCGCCAGCACCGCCGCTTTGATCCCCAGGAACAGCGCTTCAAACCAGGCGAGATCAGCGGCGTAACCATAGAGCACCGACAGTGCCAGGATCACCAGCGCACCGGGGATCACGAACAGCAGCCCGGCGGCCAGCCCGCCCTTGATCCCATGGAGCTTCCAGCCGATCCAGATTGCCAGCTGCTGCGCCTCGGGCCCCGGCAGCAGGTGGCACAGGTTGAGCGCGTGGAGATATTGCTCCTCGCTGACCCAGCCGCGTTCCTCGACGATCTCGCGGTGCATCAGCGCGATCTGCCCGGCCGGCCCACCAAAGCTGAGGCAACCAATCCGCGCCGAAACGCGCACAAGCTCAGCGAAAGTAGGGACGGCAACCATGCCAGACACTTGCACATCCACTGCCTTGACACCAGCACACCTCGTCCACATCCGGGACATGGCTGCGGGTTGCATTTGCCGTTCGCCCGCATAATCTCTGTCACAATCAGGGCAACGGGGAGAGAGGCAATGAGCCGCGAAGCGATCAATCGTGAGACCTATGGCGTGCTGGTGGGGTGGAGCCACCATCCGATTGGCGCGCGGCTCGATCTCAAGCTGCAATGCGTCCAGTCGACCCGCGATCTGGCGCAGGACGAGATCGATTCGCACCACTTCGTGATGACCCGCGAGCAGGCGACAGTGCTGGCCAACTACCTTTTCCGGATCGCCGACGCGACCCCGCCCAGGCACCGCAAGGGCCGCCTGGCGCGGTGGTTCGGGGACTGAGGCGATCCCGCACCGGCACATCACCCTGTCTTAACTCGCTAATACAGCTTGCATTGGCGCGCCTTGCATCCCATCTTGGCGGCGTTGTTTGCTATCAGGATGAGGCTCATGGCTACCACACCGACCGACACTTCCGCCGCCCCAACCCTCACCCTGACCCCGCCCGAGCCGGTACCGGTAATCGCGCCCGAGGCTGCGGTCGGACTGGTCCCGGTATCCGAAGGCGACAAGTCCAAACTTGCAAGCAAGGTCGATGCCTTCGTTGCCGACCTGGTTTCATCGGACGCCAATTCGCCCGAGTTCGGCAAGAAGGTCGATCAGATCACCAACATGGGGCGCAAGGAAATCGCCACTGCGGCGGGCATGTCGAACCGCTTCCTGGATCGCCCGATCCGCGCGATCGACAAGGAGACCGGGGTTGGCGCCAATCTTGCCCAGCTGCGCAAGACCGTCGAGGAACTTGATCCGGGCAAACATGGCCAGCTTTCCAACAGCCGCAAGCTGTTCGGGATCATCCCGTTCGGCAACCCGATGAAGCGCTATTTCCAGAGCTACCAATCGTCGCAGGGGCACATCCAGGCGATCCTGGTCCATTTGCAATCGGGCAAGGACGAGCTGCTGATGGACAATGCCGCGATCGACGTTGAGCGGCAGAAGCTGTGGGAAGCGATGGGCAACCTTGAGCAGATGATCCACATCTCCAAAGTGCTCGACACCAAGCTGGAAGAGACAGCTGCCGATCTCGATGCGACTGAACCGGCCAAGGCCAAGGCGCTGCGCGAATCGGCGCTGTTCTATGTCCGCCAGCGCACCCAGGACCTGCTGACCCAGATGGCAGTAACGGTGCAGGGCTACCTCGCGCTCGATCTGGTCAAGAAGAACAATGTCGAGCTGGTCAAGGGTGTCGACCGCGCCAGCACCACCACCGTCGGGGCGCTGCGCACCGCTGTGACCGTGGCCCAGGCGCTGACCAACCAGCGCCTCGTGCTCGATCAGGTCACCGCGCTCAACGCCACCACCGCCAACATCATCGATTCGACCGGAACCATGCTGCGCGAGCAGACCGGGCGGATCCACGAACAGGCCGCGGCGAGCACAATTCCCTTGGAAACGCTGCAACGCGCTTTCCAGAACATCTACGACACGATGGACAATATCGACACCTTCAAGCTCAAGGCGCTCGACAGCATGAAGCAAACCGTGACCACGCTCAGCGCCGAGGTCGAGAAGTCCAGGGGCTACATTGCCCGCGCCGAGGGCGCCGCCCAGGCCGCCAAGGCGGCAGATGCGCCCGCCCTGCTGAGCCTGGAGGGGTAAGAGTGACAGTTTGCCCTCTTCGATCCTCTCCATTTTCACGCAGTGCAAATGGGGAGGTGTCAGCGCGAAGCGCTGACGGAGGGGTATCGAGGCCAGCCCAGAAACCCCTCCGTCTGGCCCCTTGGGCCATCCACCTCCCCATTTGGCTTCGCAAAATGGAGAGGATCTAGTGGCGGAGGAAGCGCGCGAATCCGACCAGATCCTGAATGCCGCGCGCCGGTCGCTGGTCGATCAGCGCGCTGGCGGACGCCGCACTGGCTCGATCGGGCGGCGCTCTGCCGCGCTCAAGCGCGCGCATGCCCTGCGCAAGCTGCTGCGCGTCGGGATCGCCACTGGCGCGATCGTGTTCGCGGCGATGATGGCGGGCCTGATCATCGACGGGATCGGCTGGACCGGGATCATCGCCGCCATGCTGGCGATCGTTGCCGCGATTGCCTTCTTTGGCACGTTTCCGCGGATGAAAGTGCCCAGCCGGGCCTCGCTATCTGGCAGCGATGTCAAGTCGCTGGTTGGCCGGACCGAAATCTGGCTCGAGCATCAGCGCCCGGCCTTGCCCGCTCCAGCGGTGCAGCTTGTCGACCAGATCGGCTTGCAGCTCGACGCGCTCGGCACCCAGCTGGACGGCCTGCCCGAGAACACCCCCGCCGCCGCTGAAGTGCGCAAGCTGGTCGGCGAACACCTGCCTGAGCTGGTCTCGAGCTACACCGCGATCCCGCGCCACCTGCGCGGCGAGGAGCGCGCCGGGCGCACCCCGGATCAGCAGCTGGCCGACAGTCTTGGCAAGATCTCGACCGAGATTGACAGCGTCACCCGCCAGCTCGCCGCCGGCGCGATTGACGACCTCGCGATCCGGACCCGCTACCTCGATTACAAATACGGCGAGGGGATCGAAGCGCCGGAGAAGCAGGGCTGATGCGCGTCGCCCTGCCCCATTCGCTCGGCCGCGAGGAAGTCCGCCGCCGGCTCCACGCGCGCTCGGGCGAGATCGCCGGCCTGTTCCCCGGCGGCATGGCCGAGGTTGCGGTGAGCTGGCCAGATCAAGACAGGATGGCGCTGGACGTCACCGCCATGGGCAAGACCGTGGCCGGCGCAGTCGAGATCGCCGATCACGAGGTCGCCTTCGTGATCGAGCTGCCCGCAGCGCTGTCGTTTGTCGAACCGCTGGTGCGCGGCGCGATTGAGGAAAAGGGGCGGAAGTTGCTGGCGTAGTTCCTCCCCGGAACGGGGAGGAATTACCGCCCGCTGGTCAGCAGCACATCCACCACTCCCGGATCGGCCAAGGTCGAGGTGTCCCCCAGATTGCCGGTATCTCCCTCGGCGATTTTGCGCAAAATCCGGCGCATGATCTTACCTGAGCGGGTCTTGGGCAGCGCCGGGGCGAAGTGGATCACATCGGGGGTGGCGATCGGGCCGATTTCCTTCCTCACCCAGGCGACCAGCTCCTTGCGGATATCGTCGCCTTCGGCCTCACCGGCGTTCAAGGTGACGTAGGCGTAGATCCCCTGGCCCTTGATCTCATGCGGCATGCCGACCACCGCCGCCTCGGCCACCTTGGCGTGGGCGACCAGCGCAGACTCGACCTCGGCGGTGCCCATCCGGTGGCCCGAGACGTTGATCACATCATCGACCCGGCCGGTGATCCAGTAATAGCCGTCCGCGTCGCGCTTGCAGCCATCGCCGGTAAAGTACTTGCCCTTGTAGGTGGTGAAATAGGTCGAGAAGAACCGCGCGTGATCGCCCCAGACGGTGCGCATCTGGCCGGGCCAGGATTGGGTGATGCAGAGGTTGCCCTCGGCCGCGCCGTCCAGCACCGTGCCTTCGGCATCGACGAGCTGGGGCACCACCCCGAACATCGGGAAACTCGCCGAACCCGGTTTCATTGCGATCGCGCCCGGCATCCCGGTAATCATCGCCGCGCCGGTTTCGGTCTGCCACCAGGTATCGACGATCGGGCAGCGCCCGTCGCCGACCACCCGCCAGTACCACTCCCAGGCCTCGGGGTTGATCGGCTCACCGACGGTGCCGAGCAGCCGCAGCGACGAGCGGCTGGTCGCCTTCACCCAATCGTCGCCCTCGCGCATCAGCGCGCGCAACGCGGTCGGCGCGCCATAGAAGATGTTGACCTGGTGGCGATCGACGATCTCCCAGAAGCGGCTGTGCGTGGGGTAGTTGGGCACGCCTTCGAACATCATCACCGTCGCGCCATTGGTCAGCGGGCCATAGACCACGTAGCTGTGCCCGGTGACCCAACCGACATCGGCAGCACACCAGTAGACCTCGCCGGGGCGGTAATCGAACACGTAGTGGTGGGTCATCGCCGCCCAGGTCAAGTAGCCGCCGGTGGTATGGAGCACCCCCTTGGGTTTGCCAGTACTGCCCGAGGTGTAAAGCACGAACAGCGGGTCTTCGGCGGCCATTTCCTCGGGCGCGCAGTCCTTGGCCACGGTCTCGCGGAGCTCGTGCCACCAGTGGTCGCGGCCAACTGCCATCGCCGCGCCCTGATCGACGTGACGCACCACCAGCACCGCCTCGACCGAGGGGCATGTCGTCAGCGCGGCATCGACATTGGCCTTCAAGGGCACCTGCTTGCCGCCGCGCATCCCGGCATCGGCGGTGATCACAACATTGCTGTCGCAGTCCTGGATTCGCCCCGCCAAGGCCTCGGGGCTGAAACCGCCGAACACCACCGAATGGATCGCCCCGATCCGCGAGCAGGCGAGCATCGCCATCGCCGCTTCGGGAACCATCGGCAGGTAGATCGTCACCCGGTCGCCGCGCTTGACGCCTAGCTGCTTGAGCGCGTTGCCCATCCGGCAAACTTCGCGCTGGAGCTCGGCATAGCTCAGCTTACGCTGCTGCGCCGGGTCATCGCCTTCCCAGATGATCGCGGTGGTATCGCCATGCGCGGCGAGGTGGCGATCGAGGCAATTTGCCGAGACGTTGAGGGCGCCGTCGGCGAACCACTCGATCCCGAAATCGGCTTCGTCGAAAGAGCACTTGCTGAGCTGGGTCCAAGGCTTGATCCAGTCGATCCGCTCCGACTCCTCGCGCCAGAACGCCTCTGGCTGCTCGATCGAGGCGCGGTACTTTGCCACATAGCTATCGGCATCAACATAGGCGCGGCTCGCCCATTCGGCGGGGACTGGGTGATTGGTGGCCATGGCGCTCTCCGGATTCGGGTATGGTCGCCAGTTAGAGACGCGAGGCAGGCAGCGTCAACCGGGCCGCGTCCCATCCTCCCCCTCTGGGGGAGGTGGCCCGCCGAAGGTGGGTCGGAGGGGGAGGATCGTCTGGCTCACTCCTCGCCCGAACCGTCGCGCGGGTTCCACCAGCGTTGCTGCCAGCGGTACCTGGCCGAAACCGGATTGCCCGCAGCATCGGTCTTGGGGCGGAAGCGAAAGCGTTTCTCGGCGAGTTGGCAGACGATCCGGTCGGCTTCCGCGTCGGGGCTGGGTTTGACTACTCGGCAAGCACCGGCGCGACCTTCGGCGCCGACGGTCATTTCCACCGTCACCGCGTGGCCGGCACGCAGCGAGCGCGTGCGCTTGGGGAAATCGCGCGCGGCATTGATCTCGCCGGAGGTCTTTACCAGCGCGGTTCCGCCGCCGCCCTGCCCGGTGCCACCCGCGCCGCTGCCGGTGCCGCTGCCCGGCCCGCCCGCGCCGGTGCCCGCGCCGCTGTTCGCCGCACCTGAGGTGTCGGCACGGCCGCTCGAACTTGCCTTGGGGGCGGGCGCTTTGGCCAATTCGACCTTGGGCTTGACCGTTTTAACCTCGCGCGGAACCGCTTTCTTGCCCTTCTCGCCCGAGGTCCCGGCCGGCTTGGGCTCCGGGGTGGGCGAAGGCGGCGGAGTAGTGACCGTGACGGTGATCGTCCGCAGCACCGATTCGGCGACCTTGTTGGTGAAATCGGGCGCAAAACCATAAAGGATCGCCAGGAACAGGCCGACATGAAGCGCCACCACCAGCACCATCGCCCCCGCCTTGGTGCGCGGCGACGGCTCGGCGGTGAAGTCGTCTTCGTCCTGCATTCAAGGGGTTATGGCATGCTAGTGCAGGCTGGGCTAGTCGATCGCGCTCAGCACCTCGCCGATCCGCCCGGCGATCTCGTCGATGTGGTGCTTCTCCAGGATCAGCGGCGGCGAGAGCGCGATGATGTTGCCGGTGACGCGGATCAGAAGGCCGGTGTCGAAGGCGCGGTGGAAGGCCTCCATCGCCCGCTTGGTCGGCGCGCCGGGACGCGGTTCGAGCTCGATCCCGCCGATCAGTCCGATATTGCGGCAGTCGATCACGTGGCGCGCACCCTTGAGCGAGTGGATCGCATCGGCCCAGTAGTCTTCCAGATCGATCGCGCGTTCGAACAGGCCCTCGGCGGCGTAGAGGTCGAGCGTGGCCGAGGCGGCGGCCGAAGCGAGCGGGTGGCCCGAATAGGTGTAGCCGTGGAATAGCTCGATCCCCGGCGCAGCGCTGTCGACGATAGTGTCGTGAACCTCGCGCCGCACTGCGACCGCACCCATCGGCACCGCGGCGTTGGTCAGCCCCTTGGCCATCGTGATGATGTCCGGAGTGACGCCGAACCGCTCAGCCGCGGTGGCCTTGCCGACCCGGCCGAAGGCGGTGATCACCTCGTCGAAGATCAGGAGGATGCCGTGCGTATCGCAGATCGCGCGCAGCCGTTCGAGGTAGCCGACCGGGGGGATCAGCACTCCGGTGGAGCCGGCGACCGGCTCGACGATAACCGCAGCGATGGTCTCCGCGCCGTGAAGCGCGACCAGCCGTTCGAGATCCTCGGCCAGCTCGACGCCATGCTGCGGGAGGCCGCGGCTGTAAGCGTTTCGCGCCAGGTCGTGGGTGTGGCGCAGGTGATCGACCCCGGTGAGGAGGGTCCCGAACTGGCGGCGATTGCCGACAATCCCGCCGACCGAGATTCCGCCAAAGCCGACCCCGTGATAGCCGCGTTCGCGCCCGATCAGCCGGGTCCGGGTGCCCTGCCCGCGCGCGCGCTGATAGGCGAGCGCGATCTTGAGCGCGGTATCGACGCTTTCCGAGCCCGAATTGGTGAAAAAGATCCGATCGAGCCCTTCGGGCATCAGCAGGGCGACCTTGGCGGCAGCCTCAAATGCGCGGGGATGGGCCAGCTGGAAGGTCGGGGCGAAGTCAAGCTCGCCCGCAGCCTTGCAGATCGCCTCGACAATCGGCGCGCGGCCGTGACCGGCGTTGACGCACCACAGGCCGCCGGTGGCATCCAGCACCTTGTGCCCCGCACTGGCGGTGTAATGCATGCCTTCGGCTGAAACGAACATCCGCGGGCTCGCCTTGAAGCCGCGATTGTCGGTGAACGGCATCCAGAAAGCGGAAAGATCGTTTGGTTCGGACATGGTGGCTCCCTGAGCTTGAGCAGCGCGATCACCCTAGCGAGACGAAGGGCACGCGCCTATTCGGAAACTGGCATTATTGCGCTATCGAAAAAGTCGATAGCGGCAGCCCCGATAATTCGCGCTGGCCTTAACCGCTTGGAAGAGGCAGAATAGGTATGGTGTAGAAAGGCATGGCCGTACGCGAACCACGCGGCGGCGCAATGACCTGGTCCCGCCAACGGGACAGCACAACGATGAGGGATAGACCATGAAGCTAAAAATCTTGCTTGCCGCCGCGGCGCTGCCGCTGATTGCCCTGCCAACCGCCGCTTTCGCGCAGGAAGCGGATGTCGCCGAGGCTGCCGAGGAAGAAGCCGGTCCGATCGAGATCGATTTCGAGATCGGCGCGTTTTCCGACTACCGGTTCCGCGGCATCTCACTTTCGGGCAAGGACCCCGAAATCACCGCCGAGCTGGCGGTGAGCCACGAATCCGGGCTCTACGCAGCGGCCTGGGTTTCCAACGTCGATTCGGATTTCGGCGGCAAGGCCGACGAAGTCGAAGTTGATCTGACGGCAGGCTTCTCGAAGGATATCGGCCCGATCAACATCGATGTCGGCGGAATCTACTACCTCTACCCCAACGAGAACGGGTTCGACTATGTCGAGCTTTATGGCGGCATCACGGTTCCTGTCGGTTCGGCTTCGGTCACGGTTGGCGCCAATTGGGCCCCCAGCCAGGATTCGCTGGGCAACACCGACAACACCTATGTCTACATCTCCGGCGATTTGCCGATCAAGGACACCCCGGTCAGCTTGCACGCCAGCTTCGGCTATGAAGACGGCGCCTTCGCCGACAAGAAGCGCGACTGGTCGATCGGCGCCAGCTACGATTTTGGCAGCGGCATCACCGCCACGCTTGACTATGTCGACACCCACCGCGCTTTCACGAATCTGGGCGATACCACTGCGGTATTCTCGCTTACCAAAGCGTTCTAGACACAGGAGACGGCCCCGGGGCGGCGCGAAGGCCGCCCCAGCCAACCATCACCATGACAACTGACATAGCCAGCTGGATCAAGGACCGCGGGATCAGCGAAGTCGAATGCATCGTCCCGGATATGAACGGGATTCAGCGCGGCAAGGTACTGCCGGCCGGCAAGTTTCTCAAAAGCCTGACCGACAAGACCCTGCGGATCCCCGGCAGCGTCTATATCGTCACCGTTACCGGCGGCTATCCCGAAGACATTGAGCACATCGTCCCCGATTTCGACCCGGACCTGATGCTGGCCCCCGACATCTCGACAATCCGCGAAGCGCCGGGGTTCAAGTCTCCCACCGCCTATGTGATTTGCGATAGCTATCACGCCTCGGGCAAGCCGGTGGAAATTGCCCCGCGGCAGATCCTGAAGAAAGTCCTGGCGCTTTACGAGGCCAAAGGCTGGCAGCCGGTGATCGCGCCGGAGGCCGAGTTCTACCTTGTCTCCAAGAACCTCGACGCGGACTTCCCGCTGGTGCCGCCGCCGGGCCGCTCGGGCCGTGCCGAGACCGCCAGCGAGGCGTTCGGCCTGGAAGCGCTGGGCGAATACGAGGACATCATCGAGCAGATCTATGACTGGTGCGAGAAGGCCGAGCTCAACATCGACACCATGATCCACGAGGCCGGCGCCGCGCAGCTGGAGGTCAACTTTGTCCACGGCGATCCTTTGGCGCTGGCCGATCAGGTGCTGCTGTTCAAGCGGATCGTCCGCCAGGTCGCGCTCGAGCACGGGGTCTATGCCACCTTCATGGCCAAGCCGATGGCCGACCAGCCCGGCAGCGCGATGCACATCCACCAGTCGATCCTCAACTCCGAGACCGGGCGGAACATTTTCTCGACCAGCAATGGCAAGGAGACGGCGCTGTTCCGCAGCCATATCGCCGGGCTGGTGCGGTTGATGCCGCAAATCCTGCCGCTGGTTGCCCCCAACGTGAACTCGTTCCGGCGGATGCGTCCCGATACCGCCGCGCCGATCAATGTTCACTGGGGCAAGGACAACCGCTCGTGCGGGTTCCGCGTGCCGGTGTCCGAGTCCAAGGACCGGCGGGTCGAAAACCGCCTGCCGGGTGCGGATTCCAACCCCTATCTGGCCATCGCCGCCTCGCTGATCTGCGGCTACATCGGCATGGTCGAGCGGATGATCCCGCCCAAGATGCTGGAAGGCAACGCCTATAACCGCGCCCGCACCCTGCCGCGCACGCTCGAAGCGTCGCTTGACCGGTTTTACAACTGCAAGCCGGTCAAGACCCTGCTGGGCGAGGAGTTCTTCGAGATATTCT
>JANOGS010000322.1:0-5003 GCA_031414115.1 Novosphingobium sp.
GCCTCGGGCTCGGTCACCCCGATCTCGGTGCCGGCGACCCGCGCAGTGTAGCCCGAGAGGAAGTGGTACATCGCCTGATCCGGGGTCAGCCGCGCGATCGGCGGCAGCACGCCGTAAGCATCGGCGGTGAGCATGATGATATTCGCCGGCACCGGCCCGAGGTTCTTTTCCGAGCAGTTCGGAATGAAGTCGATCGGGTAGGAGCCGCGGCTGTTTTCGGCCAGCGAATTGTCATCGAGATCGATTTCGCGGGTGGCGGGATCGATCACCACATTCTCCAGCACCGTGCCGAAACGCTTGGTGGTGGCGAAAATCTCCGGCTCGGCCTCTTCGGAGAGTCGGATCATCTTGGCGTAGCAACCGCCTTCGAAATTGAACACCGCGGTGTCCGACCAGCCGTGCTCGTCATCGCCGATCAGGGTGCGGCTGGCGTCGGCCGAAAGCGTGGTCTTGCCGGTGCCCGAAAGCCCGAAGAACACCGCAGTCTTGCCGTCGGCGCCGATATTGGCCGAGCAGTGCATCGGCATCACCCCCTTGGCCGGGAGCAGGTAGTTGAGGATCCCGAATACGGACTTCTTCATCTCACCGGCATAGGCGGTGCCGCCGATCAGGATCAGCTTCTCGGTGAAGTTGACCGCGATCACGGTTTCGCTGCGGCAACCGTGGCGCGCGGGATCGGCGCGGAAGCTGGGCAGATCGATGATGGTATACTCGGGGACAAAGCCATCGAGCTCGTTTGCTTCGGGGCGGACCAGCAGGGTGCGGATGAACAGATTGTGCCAGGCAAACTCGTTGATCACACGAACGTTGACGCGGTGCTCAGGCTGCGAGCCGCCAAACAGGTCGGCGACATAGAGCTGCGACTTACCCGCCAGCGAGGCAAGGAAATCGGCCTTCAGCGCGGCGAAGTGATCCGGGCTCATCCCGACATTGGTCTCGCCCCACCACACCGTTTCCTCGGTCTCGGCGTCGCGGACAATGAACTTGTCCTTGGCGCTGCGGCCGGTGTGCAGTCCGGTTTCGACCACCAGCGGACCATCCTTGGCCAGCAGCCCTTCGCCGTTCCTGACCGCGTGCTCGACCAGCGGCGCGGTACCCAGGTTGGCGAAAACCACCGCATCGGTGGCAATGCCCTGGCGGACAAGCGGATAGGAAAGCGAACCGGTCAAGACAATCTCCGTCGATAACGGCCTGGTGGGCCACGCGGGGTCAGCCGCGCATACGAATGTATGGAATTCGAGAGCGGCGCATAGCGGTGCGGCGCGATTCCGTCAAATGGCCATAGCCGCAAATCATAGGCACTATCTTTCAGATACTTAAGTCAGGATTTCAAGGCAATTGCCTGACGCTTTGTTAACCGCTAACCCCTTTGCTCCGAAAGCTTGCCCGCAAGGATAGTGCCGCAGCACCCCATGGCTGATCCGCTCCCTTCTCCCGCCACCGCGCCCGAGCCGCAAACCATCGCGCTGGTCGACGATGATCGCAACATCCTGACCTCGGTATCGATCGGGCTTCAGGCCGAAGGATTTGCCACCCGGGTCTATTCCGACGGCGCCGCCGCGCTCAAAGCCTGCCTCGAAAACCCGCCCGATCTGGCGGTGGTCGATATCAAGATGCCGCGGATGGACGGGCTCGAGCTGCTGCAGAAACTGCGCGAGAAAAGCGCGCTGCCGGTGATCTTCCTGACCAGCAAGGACGAGGAGCCTGACGAGGCGCTGGGGCTGGCGCTGGGCGCTGACGACTATATCACCAAGCCGTTCAGCCAGCGGCTGCTAGTGGCCCGGATTCGCGCGATCCTGCGGCGCAGTGAATTGGCCCGCGGCGAGGCCGAGCCAGCCCCCGAAGGCGAGGCGCAGGCCGCGATCGAACGCGGCCGGCTGGTCATGGACCCCTCACGCCATCAGGTGACCTGGGCCGGGCAGCCGGTTTCGCTGACCGTCACTGAATTCCTGATCCTGGAAGCCCTGGCCGCCCGCCCCGGGGTGATCAAGAGCCGCAACCAGCTGATGGACGCCGCCTACAGCGACGATGTGTTTGTCGACGATCGCACGATTGACAGCCACATCAAACGCCTGCGCCGCAAGTTCCGCGCCGCCGATCCCGAATTCGCCGCGATCGAGACGCTCTACGGCGCCGGCTATTCCTATGCCGATGGCTGATCGCCCGATCCGCGGGGCGCGTTCGGTCCGCCAGGCCTGGACCCGCCGCACCTCGCTCACCGCGCGGATCCTGGCGGTCAACATCATCGCCCTGGGGCTGATGGCGGGAAGCCTGTTCTACCTCGATTCCTATCGCAACCAGCTGCTGGCGGAGCGCTTTCAGCTGGCCCGGGCCGAGGCCGAGATTACCGCCAGCGGGCTCGCCGAAACTCCGATTGCCGGGCGCCGCGCGCTGTTCGGACGGGTCGGGCGCGACCAGCAGTTGCGGCTCAGGCTCTATGACCGCAAGGGCGCGCTGGTGCTGGACAGTTTCGCGATCGCCGGACCGAGTTTCGCCTTCATCGACCCGCAAGCCGAGCCCTGGTTGCAGGATGCGGCGCGGGGTATCGATTCGGGCATGAACTGGATCCTGGGCACCGCCCCACTGCCGCCCTATCGCGATCCGGCCAGGGAGGTAGCCGACGCCTGGCCCGAACTGGCCGCCGCCGCCGCTGGAAGCACTACCGTGGTGGTCCAGCGCGCTGCGCCCGACAAGACCCCGGTAATCAACGCTGCAACCCCGGTCAGCGTCCGCGGCGAGCTGCTGCTGACCACCCGCAACGCCCCCGACATTACCCAGGCGGTGCGCGACGCGCGCTCGACCCTGGCGATCGTTCTGGCGGTGACCCTGCTGATCTCGATCCAACTCTCATTGTTTCTCGCCCAGACCATCGTCAAGCCGCTGCGCAGCCTGGTTCGCGCTGCGGTGCGGGTGCGGTTGGGGCGCGACCGCGAAGTGGTGGTGCCGCGACTGCCCGAGCGGCGCGACGAGATCGGGCTGCTGGCGCGGGCGATCTCGGACATGACCACCGCGCTGCGGCAGCGGATCGACGCGGTCGAGACTTTCGCCGCCGACGTTGCCCACGAGATCAAGAACCCGCTGGCAAGCCTGCGATCGGCGCTCGAATCGCTGGAAAAGGTCGAAGACCTGAAGCTGCGCCGGCAGCTCAGCGGGATCGCCGCGCATGATGTTCAGCGGATCGACCGGCTGGTCAGCGAAATTTCCGAAGCCAGCCGGATAGACGCCGAGCTCAGCCGCACCCAGTTCGCGCCGGTCGATCTGCTCGCGCTGGCGCTGACGCTGGTGGCAGCGCGCGATGGGCGCGGTGAGAACCGGCAATGCCGGGTCGTGGTCGATCCGGCCAGTGCCGGACCGTTCGAGGTGCCCGGCGATGCCGCCCGGCTCGAACGTGTGCTCGAGAACCTGCTCGACAACGCGGTCTCGTTCTCGCCGCCGGGCGGGCAGATCGAAGTGCAGCTCGAACGCGGCGAAGACAGCGTCACCCTGACGGTTAGCGACCAGGGCCCCGGAATCCCGCCCGAAGCGCGCGAAAAGGTGTTCGAAAGGTTCCACTCGCTGCGCCCTTCCGAAGAGGATTTCGGCAGCCATTCGGGGCTTGGTCTGGCGATCGGACGAACCATTGCCGCAGCCCACGACGGGATCCTCGAAGCCCGCGACCGCGCCGATGGCGCCGCCGGTGCCTGTCTGGTGCTCGAACTGCCCGCCGTTGCCGGGGACGATGAGGAATGAGCCTGCTGAGCGGAGTCAGCTGCGTCGCAATCGAAGGCCGCGCGGTGCTGATCGAGGGGCCCAGCTGCAGCGGCAAGTCAGGCCTGGCGCTGGCCCTGATCGACCGCGGCGCGGTGCTGATCGGCGACGACGGGGTGCGGCTCGAGCAGCGCGACGCCCGCCTCCACGCCTTTCCTCCGCCGAATATCGCGGGCTTGCTCGAAGTGCGCAACCTTGGCTTGCTGCGCTTTCCCACTGTCGCCGACGTGCCAGTGGCGCTGGTGTTGCGGCTGGACCCAGAGGCGCCGCGATTTCTTGAAGCGGCCGAACAGAGCGCAATCGAAGGGACGCTGCTGCCCATGGTGCGGCTCTGGCCAGACAGTCCGCTTTTGGCCCGGAAAGCTGAGCTGGCGCTGGATCACTACGGCCTGGCCTGAGGACCGTCCCTGCTGGGGACAGCGGCCACGAGCCCCCTTCCCATCGCCAGCGTTTCACTCCATTCAGCGCCCGGTAATGACGCCAGCGCCCGCCCCTCGCCAACGCGTGCTATTGGTCACCGGGCTGCTCGGTGCGGGCAAGACTACCGCGCTGAAAGCACTTGAGGATCTTGGTTGGGAAGTGATCGACAACTTCCCGATCCGTCTGCTCGACCGGATGATCTATGCGTCCGATGGCCCACCAAGCGACGTGCGCAGCCCCCTTGCGATCGGCTTCGATTCGCGCACCAGGGGTTTCAACCCGGCCAAGGTGATCGAGCGGGTCAAGAAGCTGGTCGGGCACGAGGATCTGGAACTGACCACGCTGTTCCTCGATTGCGCCGGCGCCGAGCTTGAACGCCGCTTCAACGAGACCCGCCGCCGCCACGCCCTGGCCCAGGACATGCCCGCCACCTCCGGGATCGCCGCCGAGCGCGAAATCATGGAGCCGCTGCGGCGCTGGGCCGACATGGTAATCACCACCACCGGGTTTTCGACCAATGACCTGCAGCAGACGATTCGCGAACGGTTCGGTACTGAAACCCCAAATGCGATGACCGTGACTGTCACCAGCTTCGGCTTTTCGCGCGGCACCCCGCCGCTTGCCGATCTGGTGTTCGACATGCGCTTTCTGGACAATCCGCACTGGAACGACAAGCTGCGGCTGCTGACCGGCAAGGATCCGGCAGTGGGCAAGCAGATCGCCAAGGATCCCAGCTGGGATCCCGCCTTCACCCGGATCCGCGAGCTGATCCTGCTGCTGTTGCCGCGCTACCAGGCCCAGGGCAAAGCCTATGTCAACATTGCCTTCGGCTGCAC
>JANOGS010000323.1:0-3038 GCA_031414115.1 Novosphingobium sp.
GTCGGGGTAGAACTCGGCAAAGGCCGCAAGCTCGACGAAATCATCGCCTCAATGCACATGGTCGCCGTGGGCGTGAAAAGCGCGCCGACGGTGATGGCGTTGGCCGAGGCGCGCGGCATCGATATGCCGATCAGCCGCGACGTGTTCGACGTTCTGCAAGGCAACCGCTCGCCGGGCGAGATCTTCCGCGGCCTGCTGCGGACGGCTGCGGGGTCGGAGGCGGAGGCGGGCTGATCAGTAACTCGCATCCCGCATTGAGGCTTTGCGGCGGGCGATGTAGTCGCGCAGCGCCTCGTCCACGCCGGGGTCGATTGGCGGACTTTCGTGCTCGGCCAGCACTTTCTTCCAGGCGGCATTGGCGCGCTGCTGGATGTCGCGGGCGCCTTCGGCCTCCCACTGCTCCCATGAGGCATAGTCGGCCAGCGGCGAGCGGTAGAACGCGGTCTCGAAATTGGCCTGGGTATGCGCGGAGCCAAGGAAATGCTTGCCCGGCCCAACCTCGCGGATCGCATCCATCGCCTGACCGTTCTCGCTGAGGTCATAGCCAGCGAGCAGCTTGTGCATCATCCCCAGCTGGTCGCAATCCATCATGAACTTCTCATAGCCGGTGACCAGCCCGCCCTCGAGCCAGCCAGCCGATTGCAGCACGAAGTTGGCCCCGCCCAGCACGGTTGGCAGCAGCGTCTGCGCAGATTCGGAAGCGGCCTGACCATCGGCGATCTTTGAGGCGCAGAGGCTGCCCCCGGTCCGCGACGGCACTCCCAGCCGCCGGGCCAGCGCCAGCAGCGCGTTGATGATCAGCGCGCATTCGGGCGTGCCATAGGTCGGCGCACCCGACTGCATCGACAAGGTGGTGACAAAGCTGCCGAAGATTACCGGCGCCCCGGGTTTGACCAGCTGGAGGAAGGCCATGCCGGCCATCGCCTCGGCCAGGGTTACCGCGATCGCTCCAGCCAGCCCGGTCGGCGCCATTGCGCCTGCCATGATGAACGGGGTGATCAGCGTCGCCTGGTTGGCCCGCGCCAGCACCTTGGCCGCACCCAGCATGGTGGCATCGTAAGTCAGCGGCGAATTGCCGTTGATCACCCCGGCCAGGCAGGTGTTGGGCTCGCCGGCGTCGTGGTTGAACCAGCGCTCGCCGAACAGGATCTCGGCCATTTCGACGCAGTCCTGCGTCCGGCTTGGCGCCGAAACCGCGCTGAAGAAGCATTTGTCCTGCAGCGTCGCATTGCCATAGAACATGTCATAATGACGCTTGTTGACCGGCAGATCGACCGGCTCGCACATCGCGGTGGAGGCCGAATGCAGCCACGGCGAGGCCTGGGTCAGCTTGGCGAAGTTGTTGAAATCCTCGATCGTGCCATAGCGCCGGCCCTTGTCGAGGCAGCGCACGAACGGCGGACCGGCGGTGGGGGCAAACACGGTGCGCTTGCCGCCGATCACGATGTTGCGCTGTGGGTTGCGGGCCTGCTGGGTGAATTCGCGCGGGGCGTGGGCCTGGATCAGCTGGCGGCACATGCCGCGCGGCATCCGCACCCGTTCGCCATCGATGTCCGCTCCGGCGGCGCGCCAGATCTCGATCGCTTCGGGATCGTCCCGAAATTCCACCCCGATTTCGGTCAGAATGACTTGGGCGTTTTCCTCGATCAGGCTCAGCCCTTCCTCGTCGAGCAGTTCGACATAGGGCAACTTGCGATCGATGTAGGGTGCTGCGTTGCTGACGGCGGCCAGCCGGCTCGCCCGTTTGGCGTCGCGCCCGCCGCTGCGGCGGGACAGGGTAGGGGCATCGCTCATGGCCAAGGCTTAACGCGAAAGCGCCGCACCCCGGTTATGCGAAATGGTCATGCCGCCATGATTGGCCGGGCTTAGGCCAGCCCGACGATATTGCCGTCGTCGTCGAGCCCGATCTCGGCGGCAGCCGGGCGGCGCGGCAGGCCGGGCATGGTCATGATATCGCCGCAGACCGCGACCACGAACCCGGCCCCGGCGGACAGCCGCACTTCGCGCACTTCGAAGTGGTGGCCGCTGGGCGCGCCGATCTCGGCGGGGTGGGTAGAGAAGCTGTATTGGGTCTTGGCGATGCACACCGGCAGGTTGCCGAAGCCGAGCCTTTCATACTCTTTGAGATTGCGCTCGGCCTCTTCGTGGATCACCACTTCGCCGGCGTGATAGATCTCGCGGGCGATCGTTGCGATCTTGGCGGCGAGCGGCATGTCGTCGGGGTAGAGCAGTTTGACTTCGGGAGTGCCGGCATCGAGCTGCGCCTTGACTTCGCGCGCCAGTTCCTCGGCTCCGGCGCCGCCTTCGGCCCAGTGCCTGGCGATCGCGCTGCGGGCGCCGTAGCGATCGCAGACAGCCTTGAGCGCGGCGATTTCCTCATCGCTGTCCTTGACGAAGTGGTTGATCGCCACGATCGGGGTCAGACCGAATTTCTGCAGGTTTTCGATATGCCGGGCGAGGTTGACCGCGCCGCGTTCCAGCGCCGCGACATCGGGGGTACCGAGCTGATCCTTGGCAACGCCGCCCTGCATCTTGAGCGCGCGTACCGTAGCCACCAGCACCACCGCATCGGGACGCAGCCCGGACTGGCGGCACTTGATGTCGAGGAACTTCTCGGCCCCGAGATCGGCGCCAAACCCGGCTTCGGTTACCACCACATCGGCAAGCTTGAGCGCGGTCTGGGTGGCCATGACCGAATTGCAGCCGTGGGCGATATTGGCGAACGGGCCGCCGTGGATGAAGGCGGGGTTGTGCTCGATCGTCTGGACCAGGTTGGGCTGCATCGCATCGCGCAGCAGCACCGCCATCGCCCCGTCGGCCTTGAGATCGCGCGCGGTGACCGGCTCCTTGGCGCGGGTGCGGGCGACGATAATGTCACCCAGGCGTCGCTGCAGGTCCTTGAGGTCGGTCGCCAGGCACAGGATCGCCATGATTTCCGAGGCGACGGTGATATCGAAACCGGTTTCGCGAGGGATACCGTGGGCCGGGCCGCCCATGCCGACGTTGATGTTGCGCAGCGCCCGGTCGTTCATGTCAAC